>CADAVI010000005.1 GCA_902791295.1 uncultured Bacteroidales bacterium
AGGATGAGATGCAGGCGGGGCCAGCGCTCCTGAAGGCCGCGCAGGATGCGGATGAGACGCTCCGTGTCGTAGCCCTCGCGCGTCATGAGATGACCGCCGCCGAGGTTGAGCCACTTCAGGCGCGGGAACCAGCGGGAGAAGCGTTCCTCGATGTAGCTGAGGTTGTCCTCCAGATCCTCCGCCGACGACTCGCAGTGGCAATGGCAATGGAAGCCGTCGACGAGCGCCACATCGTCGTCCGTGAGGTCCGACGAGAGCACGCCGAAGCGCGAACCGGGCGCGCAGGGGTCGTAGAGCGCCGTCTCGATATGAGAGTGCTCGGGATTGATGCGCAGACCCACGGAGACAGGCTCGCACAGGTGCGACATATTATAAGAGGACACGAGCGGGCGCAGGCGATGCAGCTGCGAGAGGGAGTTGAAGGTGATGTGCGACGAGCAGCGCAGGAGCTCCGGGAAGTCGGTCTCGGTGTAGGCCGGAGAGAAGGTGTGGGCGCGGGCGCCGAACTCCTCCAGAGCCAGACGTGCCTCCCAGGGACTGGACGCCGTCGTGGACGAGATGTATTCGCGCAGGATGGGGAACGTGCGCCACAGGGCATAAGCCTTGAAGGCCAAAATGATTTCCGCGCCGGAGGCGTCGGCCACACGGCGGATGAGTTCGAGATTGCGGCGCAGGAGGCGCTCCTCGATGAGGTAGTAAGGCGTGTTCATCGCTCAGAGTATCAATAGACCCAACGGACATTGTCCACCCAGAAGGTGTTGCCCACACTGCCGATGTAGGCGCCGCCGTGGGAGGAATCGAACTTGACGATGGCGTGCGTGGGCAGAGCGTCGGCCGGAGCCCATCCCTCCTCGGGACAGGGCACGAGTTTGCCCTTGCTGTTGTAGGCATAGAAGGTGCGTTCGCCGCTGATGAGACCCATCCAGTCGCGATAGTCTTTCTCGCGGGAGATGTCGCCGTAGCGGACGGGGAACTCGCGGTCGTTGACCCACGAGCCGGTGGAGCGGTCGAAGCGTGCAATCATCGTGCCCACACGGCGGGCGGAGAGATTGCCCTTGGCGTCCTCCGTGCGCTGCTGCAGGATGACGACGACCTCGCAGAGATCGCGCCCGCTGACCTTGGTGACACGCGAGAAGCCCGTCTGGATGCGGTCGGGCGAGTCGGAAAGCGTCACCTTGTAGTCGAACTTCACGGCGCGCGGACGGCGCGTGAAAGGAATGCCGATGTTCATGTTGGACATGGGATTCTTAGACGACTTGATGGGCTCCTTCATCTCGCCCGTGAAGAGCGAACCGGCCGCCAGCACGCGGATGTTGATGATGCCGATGACCTTGACCGCCTCCTCGTGGGTGACGAGCTTGACGCAATAGCCGCGACCATCGTGCGTGTCGCGATAGACGCTGGCGTTGGTCTTCACCACGCCGCTCACCTTGGCGTAGACATTGCTCGTGGCCCAGGGGCTGCCGCCCTTGTTGAAGTAAGGCTCACCCTCCGGCCAGGTGGACGTGGGGCCGACCTCGAGGATGGTCTTGCGCTTGCCGCCGATGACGGCACTCTCCTTGTAGTGACGCGTAATCCACTGCTCAAAGTCGCCAAACTTAAGAAACTCATCTTCAGCAAACAACGGGAGCGAAACGATGAGCAGCACAAACAAACGTAGAAATCTTTTCATCACAGAAATAAAAGAGAATCAAAATGCTTCGTTGAGGTTGAACACCACACTGCCGGAGTCGCGCGTGAAGCCGTAGTCGATGCGCACATTGACACGCGGCTTGAACTCCCAGCGGATGCCCAGGCCGTAGCTGGGCAGCGTGTGGCTCCAACGGAAACCGTTGAAATTGGGAAACACATTACCGAAGCCGCCCCAAAGCACGGCGCCCCAACGGTGCCAGATGCGCTGACGGAACTCCAGCTGGGTCTCGATGATGTTGTTGTCGCGATAGCGGCCGCGATAGTAGCCACGCATACGGCCGTCCACACCGGCCTCTGCCATATTCGTCCAAGGCACCTCGCCGCCGTAGTTGAAGAGGCCGTGAAACTCGAAGGCCAGCACGCACTTGGTCCACACGGGTGTATAGGTGCGGTAGGTGAAATCGGTGGACCAGAAGTCGTAGGTATTGAGACCGGGCGCGTAGTAGAGCTGCTGGAGGCATACATAATGGCCGCGATAGGCATTGAGGCCGTAGTCGCGCGAATCGTAGAGGATGGTGGCGCCCAGACCGGTACTGAAGATGTTGTGGTCCTGACCCTCAATGAGGTCGACGATCTGACCGTGGCGCACGGGGTAGGTGAAGTCGCGCGTGTTGACCATCGCGAGCTTCATGCGGGCACCCATGTATAAATTGTTGGCCAGGCGGAAGAGATAGTCGGGACTGAAAATCAGCTGATACTGCTTATATTTGCCCTTGTTGGCGTCGTCCTTGCCCATGTCGAAGCCGATGCCCCACATGTCGTTGGGCACATTCTTGAACGAAAGTTCGTAGAACCAGCGGTGGCGGTCCTTGGGCATATAGTTGTGCCCTTGGAATCCCACTTCAATCATGCCCGTGACGCCAAGGTTGAAGAAGATGCTGCAGTCGGACTTCTGAAGCGAGACATCCTTCCGGTCCCAACGGTAGAGGATGCTGGCCGCGCCGCCGATGGCAAACGAGGTGTTGGGGTTGTAGCCCGGACCGGCAATGAAACTCCAGTCCACCTTCTTGTTGCTCTCCTTGTTGGTGTTGGAGAGGTAGTCCATCAGCCAATAATAAGCACGCGTGATGCCCTTCTTGTCGTGGTAGTCGTAGCGGTTGTTGCGCACGGTGTCCCCCACCACAATGTGGGTGGAGTCGATGGCCGCCGTGTCGGTAAGAAGACTGTCGGCAGAAAGGCTGTCGGCAGGAAGTGCACGGACCCCAGCAAGCGTGTCGGCCGGCGCAGCAGACAGAGAATCAGAAGAAATGACGGGCAACGCTCTCCCCTCCTCTGCCTGCAGCGAAGAGAAAAGGAGCATGAGGCTCGAAAGAAGGGCGAAACAGCGCTTCATACGGGACAAAGGTATGAAAAAAATGCGGGGGAAGCGACGGGCCGTCGGAAGAATATTAAGCAAATCGCACGTTTTTTTACTTTTTACGGTGTAAGGCCTTCGAAGTGTGGCAACTTTTTCGTACATTTGCAGTCGAAAGGAAAAAGAAAATGAGCGCAGACAATCAATCCATGACCCGGCAGGTGGAACAGGACCGACGCATCCTCGAACTGCTCTCGCAGAGCTTCCCCAACGCCGCTACAGCCAGCACGGAAATCATCAACCTGGAAGCCATCCTCAACCTGCCCAAAGGCACGGAGCACTTCGTGGCCGACATACACGGAGAGCACGAAGCCTTCCAGCACATCCTCAAGAACGCCTCCGGCACCATCAAGCGTAAGATTAAGGAGCGCTACGCCGAGACCCTCTCGAAGGAGGAAATCAGGGAACTGTGCACGCTCATCTACTACCCCGAAGAGAAGCTGGAACTGGTGACGGCCGCAGAAAACAATCTGACGCCGTGGTACGAAACAACGCTCTTCAGACTCATCGAAGTGTGTCGCATCATCTCCTCGAAATACACCCGCAGCAAAGTGCGCAAAGCGCTGCCTCAGGAGTTCGCCTACATCCTGGAAGAGTTGCTCCACGAAAACGCCGAGGACAAAGACAAAGGCGACTACATCCACCGCATCATTGAGACCGTCATCTCGACGGAGCAGGCCGGCAACATCATCAAAGCCCTCTGTCACGTGATACAGCATCTGGCCATTGACCAACTGCACATCCTGGGCGATGTATTCGACCGGGGACCGGGCGCACACCTCATCATGGATATGCTGCTGAAATACAAAAACTTCGACATACAATGGGGCAACCACGACGCTCTGTGGATGGGCGCTGCAGCAGGTAACGACTGCTGCATCATGAACGTGCTGCGCCTCTCGCTGCGCTTCGGCAACATGGCCACGCTGGAAGACGGATACGGCATCAACCTCGTGCCGTTGGCCACCTTCGCCATGGAGCACTACGGCGATGACCCATGCACCGAATTCATGCCCAAGCTGGCAGAAAACCAGCACGCCATGGACGAGAAAGAACAACTGCTGCTGGCCCGTATGCACAAGGCCGTGAGCATCCTGCAGTTCAAGCTGGAAGAGCAGATGACCGAGGCCCATCCCGACTGGGTGATGGAGCGCATCGGCACGCTCCACCACATTCGCCCCGAAGAAGGCGTCTATGAGCTCGACGGCAAGACATACGCCATGAACTCTTGCCACTTCCCCACGGTGGACTGGAAACAGCCTTACGCTCTGACCGAGGCGGAGGAAGATCTCAGACGACAACTGCACCACAGTTTCCGAGTGAGCGAAAAACTGCAGCGTCACGTCAAATGTCTCTTCGATCACGGATGCATGTACGCCATCGTCAACTCGAATCTGCTCTTTCACGCCTCCGTGCCAATGAATGATGACGGCACGCTCAAGGAAATCACCCTCAAAGGCGAGCGCTATAAGGGACTGCAGCTCATGAAGCGCATCGGCATGATCATGCGCTCGGCCTTCACCACAGATACCCCCGAAGCCGATAAGAAATGGGCTAAAGACTACTTTTGGTATCTCTGGTGCGGACCGGAGAGCCCGCTCTTCGACAAAAGCCGCATGACCACCTTCGAGCGCTACTTCCTCACCGACAAGACGCTGCACGAGGAAATAAAAGGTGCCTACTACCGGTTGCGCAACAATGCCGAAGTGTGCGACCGCATCATGGACACTTTCGGCGTGAAGGGCGAACACCGGCACATCATCAACGGACACGTGCCCGTGCACGTCGCTGCAGGCGAGACACCCATCAAAGCCGAAGGACGCCTGATGGTGATTGACGGCGGATTTGCTGAACCCTATCACAAGACCACCGGCATCGCCGGATACACACTGGTCTATCACTCCAGAGGATTCCAGCTGATACAGCACGAGCCGTTCAGAAGCACGCGGGAGGCCATCGTCAACGGCACGGACATCAAGAGCGAAGTGCAAATCGTGGAGATGACGGGCCAGCGCATGAAGGTGAGAGACACCGACCGTGGACGCTATATCATGCAGCAAATCTCGGAGTTGCGCGAACTGCTCTACGCCTATCGTCACGGACTGCTGAAATCACGGGGATAAACGACAAAAGCAATGATGAACGAATACGCTTCGAAGAAATACATCGAGATACCGGTCAGGGAAGACTGTCTGCTCATAGACTTCCTGCTCAAACAGATGGGACTCACCCACACGCGGGTGAAGAATCTGCTCTCGGGGGGCGCCGTCACCGTCGACCGCAAAGCCGTGAGCCGTCACGACACCCCGCTCCACAGGGGCCAAACCGTGCACGTGATGCGTCACAAGAGGGGTGTCAGCCTGGAAAACCGCTACGTGAAAATCATCTACGAAGACAAAAATCTGGTCGTCATAGAGAAACAGGAAGGCATACTCTCAATGGCCGCCACAACCAAACAGTATTGCGTGAAAACGGTGCTGGACGAATACTTCGAGAAGCGTCACTTCAAATGTCGCGCCCATGTGGTGCACCGCCTTGACCGCGACACCTCCGGACTGATTATCTACGCCAAAGACATCGAGACGGCCCAGACGCTGGAGCGTGCCTGGCACGAACTCGTCTACGACCGGCGCTACGTGGCGCTGCTCTCCGGACATATGGAGCAGGAAGGCGGCACGGTGCACAACTGGCTGAAAGACAACAAAGCCTATATCACCTATTCCTCGCCCACCGACAACGGCGGCAAGGAAGCCGTGACGCACTACAGACGCCTCAAAGCGAAAGACAATTTGACACTGTGCGAAATGAAGTTGGAGACAGGACGCAAGAACCAAATCCGAGTGCATATGGCCGATTTGGGTTATCCTGTCTGCGGTGATGAAAAATACGGCGACGGGCGCAATCCGGCACACAGACTCGCGCTGCATGCCTACAGGTTATTTTTTACACATCCGGTGACAGGGGAAGATATGCGCTTCGAGACGCCCTTTCCCAAAGCTTTCACACAGTTTTTTGAGGACTAAAACAGCATCACGACCAAAGTGGCAAGGAATGCCACCGAGACCACATCGAGATCATCCACGGAATAGCCGCTTGAGGTGAAAGTCATAGAGTGGTAATAGTGCCCCCGTAACTGCATCCGACGGGCCGTGTACCGGTAGAGACGGTAGCAGCCGAAGCCGATTATAGCACCGATGCAGGCCCCGCAAAAAATGTCAGACGGGTAGTGTACGCCCAGATACATGCGGCTGTAGCAAGACAGCGAAGCCCAAGAGAAACACGTCAGCGACATGCGCCAATGGCGCACCAAAAGGCTGAAGAACGTGGCAACAGCAAACGTGTTGGAGGCATGATTGCTCGGAAAACTGTAGAGACCGCCGACATAATCGTTGACCGTCTGAATGCGACTCATAATCGAGGGATCGTGTGTGGGACGCAGACGTGCCACCCACGGTTTGATAAGAGAGGCGCACAACTGATCGGCCAGCAGAACCGTCAGAGCCACACAAAAGAAAACCAGCAACGCCTCCTTCCTCCGGTTATTCTTGAGCACCAGCCAAAGCAACGAAAGAAAGAAACATACCCAAGGCAGTGTGCCTGTGACGGACCACATGAACTCGTTGAGCCATACATTGTGGTGGCCGTTGATGAGCAAAAGGATAAATTCATCCATGACACATCTCCAGCTGATTAAATCTCTTCCATCTGACGGCGCTCCATCCAGCCCTTCTTGCCGTCCGCAATCTGCACTTCGACCCACTCCTTCATGGAGTTGTCAAGAATATCCACTCGCGTCCCCTCATGCAGGATGAAGAGATCCGTGCCGCTCTTGGAGGGCGTGCTCTTAACCGTGATGGCCGGATGCATGATGATGGCTCCCGTACGGTAGAGCTGCAACTCGCGCTGGCTGGCAGCCAAAGCATTGGTTAACACCACAAAAAGCAGACACACCAAAGCGCCGAAAAAGCCAATCTTGCGCACAACAACAGCCGACGAAAAGAAATAGACCAGCAACAGCGCGAGCGTCAAGGCAAAAAAGCCGACACCCCAAAAGGCCCACTCGTCGGCACTGAGCCATGAAGTCATCGAATGCCAGGCCGCTGTGAAGAACATCTCATGGCGGGGCGTGATGCGGTCTATGGTCTTTGAACGCGCCATCTCCAAATTGAAGCGGATATCCTCATCGGAGGGGTCGAGCAGCACGGCCCGCTCGAACCACAGCACGCTGCGGGCCATGTCGTCCAGACGGTAGTAGCAACAACCGAGATTGTAACAAATCACTGCACTCTCCCCGCCTTCGAGTGCGGTGCGATAGAGCTTCACGGCAGACTTGTAGTCTTCTTTGGCAAAAGCGCTGTCGGCTGCCACCTTGAGGGAATCGGCATCGAATGCCGACACCACAGCTGAGAACATCAGCATCAAACATATAGCGAACTTCTTCATCATGCTACTCCATTTCGTTGATAACATCCGTGGCTTCTGCAAAAAGTTTGTCCATTGTCTCCTCCGGATTACCAGGAGCGAAACGGGCGAACTCGCAGTCGTCCATCACTCTGATATAGCGCGCCACAAGGGCCTCGTCCACACCCCTTGAGAGCATCTCTTCAGAAATGCGCTCCTTGGAAAGCTCGGCCGTAGGCAAAGAGAGCTTGTCGCCGGCATAGCCGATAAGCGCACGAAGCGTCTCATCGTAGAAGGCGCCGGCATCACGAGCCTTAAGCAATTTGGCTGCCACCTTGAGACGCTTGGCAGCTGCTTTTCCGGCACGTTTGCGTCGCATGCCGGCAATATTGGCGTTCTCTTTGGCCCTGCGGAAGAAGATTGCCAAAAGTGTGAAAAAAGCAAACAGGCAACCGGCGTAAGTGCCCCAAAAGGTCTGCGTCATAAAGAAAGTCACAGACTGGCTTTTGAGCTTCGCTGCACCACCCTTGATATAGTGAATGTCGCTGGAAAGCACCTTGAGTTCCTCCTGATTATGCACCTGCACGGAATGAGACTCCTTGCCTCTGGCCACAGCGATGTGGAAAGAATCCGTACGAAGGGTCTTGTAGCGGGCTTCATCGGGATCGAAATATACAAACTCCACGGGAGGCACGCTGTAGCGACCGCCGTGACGGGGTACCACAACATAATCGAACACCACATTGCCCTTGGAGCCGGAGGCTGACATCACCGTCTTGTTGTCCTCCTTGGGATCGTATATCTCAAAATCCTTAGGGAAGGACACCTTCGGCGCTTTCATTAACTTCATATTGCCCTGACCGCTCACCACCAGACGCAATGTGGCGGCATCGTTGGCATTCACCTGATCGGGCGCCAGAGTGCCCGTCATCGTATAGTGACCGACGGCGCCGGTAAAAGCTGCAGGACGCGGTGTCGGCAAGGCGGCCACCTCTATCTCCAATGCCGGAGCTGCCACGGTTTTCTTCACCATTTGGGTCAGAGCACCGCCACCGAAGAAGATGTCAAAGGGATCGGCCGACGGGTTGGTGAGTTCCACCTCGGCGTCAAAACTGACGGAGGGGATGCTGATCTTGCCCGTTTTTTGAGGGAAGAGAACGTATTGACGCCATACGGCGGTGCCGTAGTTGCGACCGTTGTGACGCTCGTATTTCAACGACATCTGAGCCTTGGTGTCCAACTCCTGCACATGACAGTCATCCAACTCCGGCATCTCACCCGAGAGCTGGCGAATGTTTACCAAAGTGTATAGTTTATAGGTAACAACAACAGCTTCCTGTTCAAAGACTTTCTTCTTGTTAGCCGTAACGGCAATAAAGAGATCCTCCTTGCCTACACCCTGCTGTCCGCCCTGACGGCGAGGCTCCGAAGCACGGGGAGAGCCTCCGCCCTGAGCGTGCACACTGCCGCCACCTCCTGAAGAGGGCAAAATCTCGATGGAAGCTCCGGCGCTCTTATAAATCCTGCCGCCGCTTTTGACAGAGGCGGCAGGCACTTTGAAATGTCCCTCTTTGGACGCCAAGAGCGTATAGGAGAAGGTCATCGAACTGCTGCTCGATGACTTGCCGTTAACTATACTGTAACTGCTTTGCGTGCTTGTGGACGGGCCGTAAAGCAAATCGAATCCGGGGAACTCACCTACCTGAATGTCTTCCACCTCCTGGGTGTTGACCACATAACTGATGCGAATCCTTTGACCGACCTCACACTGAGTGGGAGACTGAAGTTTGACCGTCACCTGTGCATAGCCCGCAAAGCATAACGTTGCGAGCAAGAGTAAAACAATATATTTTTTCATCACCATTGCTTCTCCAATCTGCGGCGTTCGCCCTGCTGTTGCTGACGTTGCACCTTTTCCTGTGTATTCTTCTCGTCCTGCATGGCAGCCTTAAGCATTTGTTCGGCATTCTCTTTCGACATCTCGTTGGGCTTGGGCTTTTCCTGCTCCTGCTCTCCGTCGTCTTTTTGTTTTTGCTGTTGTTGCTGTTGTTGCTGCTTATCTTGCTGGTTCTGTTGGTTCTGCTGGTTCTGTTGGTTCTGATCCTGTGGTTGGTTCTTCAGCAGACGCTGGCAGAGTACGTAGTTGTAGCGGGTCTCGTTGTTAGTCGGATCGTTGCGCAGAGACTGCTTATAACAGGCGATGGCCTTATCATACTGCTTGGCAGCCTGCAACACGACACCCATGTTATGCCAAATGGAAGAAAGTCGCTGCTTATCTTTTTCCACCTTGGAAGCCATCTCGTATTCTTTCATCGCATCCTCAGCCTTGGACTGCAAAATCAGCGAATTGCCCAAATTGAAACGGGCTATGCCGTTGTTGGGGTTTTGCTCAATGGCTTTCTGATACTGAATCTGCGCCTTTTCTGCCTGCACTTTACCTTCCACAGTATCGCGCATCAAGCGATTGCCCCGACGAATGAAAGTGCGGTCGTTTTGGGCGGAGAGACCCGTTACCATAAAGATAAGTGCCAATACGGCAGTACTCTTCTTAAAGAAATTCCAGCGTTGAATTACGTGATTTTCACGCTCCAGAATCACAACATCCAAAAGAAGCAGGAGCAATGCGACAAGCAGGAAGCCCTGGAACTGTTCGTCGAACTCACTGAACATCTGGCTCTCCATCTTGGATTTGGCCAGACGATCCACATACTTGAAGAGCTGACTCTGAGCCGAACTGCTGTTATCCACATATATATAGGCGCCGTTACCGGCTCGGGCAATTTCCTGACACATCTGCTCGTTGAGACGGGAAATAACCGTGTTGCCCTCGTTGTCAATGATATACTGATTGCTACCGGGAATGGGAATCGGTGCGCCGTCGGCACTGCCAACGCCCAACACATAGACATGAATGCCGCGCTTGGCAGCCTCCTTGGCAGCAGCCACCGCCCCACCCTCATTGTCCTCACCGTCGGTGATGATGAAGATAGCACGCGAAACATCCTCCTGCTGCGTGAAGCTGCGCATAGCCATGTTGATGGCGGAAGCTATATCCGTGCCCTGCATCTCTATCATGCTCGGAGAGATGGTACCCAAAAACATTTTGGCACTGACGTAATCGCTGGTGATAGGCAATTGGGTAAACGCTTGACCGGCATACACAATCAGTCCAATCTTATCGTCATTCATCTCGTCCACCAAGTTGGAAATCAACATCTTCGATTTTTCCAAACGATTGGGACGCACATCCTCTGCCAACATCGAATTGGAGACATCCATTGCAATGATGGCCTCAATACCGCTGCGTTCACGTGTCTCCATCTTCGTGCCGAACTGCGGACGGGCTAAAGCCAGCACGAAGAAAATGTAACTCAACTGAATGAGGATGATTTTCAACTGAGGACGTAAGCGGGAATAGTCTATCATGAGGTTCTTCACCAGCACCGGATCGCCGAACTCTCTTAGGCGTCTTTTCTGGCGCATCCAGAAGAGAATATGCAACGCCTCAAAGACTACAATGAGAAGAAGCAGGTAAAGATATTGAGGATTTCCGAATCTGAACATGACAGGATAATTAAATCTTTAAGGAATACGTTTCAAAACGGTGGCACGTAGGAGTATTTCAACGATAAGCGCGATGACAGCTATCCAAAGGAACATGCCAAAAGCCTCATAACGCTTGGAATAACTGCTGACCTTCATCTTGGTCTTCTCCAATTTGTCAATTTCGCGATACACCTCGCGGAGTTTCTCCGTATTAGTGGCACGATAGAATTCGCCGTCCGTCTTACCGGCAATCGAAGCTAACGTCTTGGTGTCGATCTCCACGGGAACATTGATGTACTCCGTGCGACCGCCTACCCTCATGGGATAAGGTGCAGTACCGTTGGTGCCCACGCCGATGGTGTAAACACGGATACCGAAACTGTGCGCTATGTCGGCGGCTGTATTGGGAGAAATGTCGCCGCGATTGTTCGAGCCGTCGGTAAGTAGAATGATGACCTTCGACTTTGCCTTTGAATCCTTCAGTCGCGTCACGGCGTTGGCAATACCCATACCGATAGCAGTGCCGTCCTCCAAAAGACCGCGCTCCACCATATCACAACTCATACCGTTGAGCATGTTCAGCAGGACGGCATGATCCACCGTCATCGGACATTGCGTATAAGCCTCGCCGGCAAAAACCGTGAGGCCGATGTTATCACTCGGACGGCCGCTGATAAACTCCACGGCAACATTACGTGCAGCCTGCACACGATTCGGCTTCAGGTCCTCAGCCAACATAGACGTGGAGACATCCATACAAAGCATGATATCAATACCTTCCACGCTTTTACTCGACCAAGAATTCGATGTTTGTGGACGGGCCAGGGCTAAACAGGAAGCAGCCCAAATGATACAATTCAGAAGAAAGAGGAGGTGGATGAGATACGACTTCCAACTCGGCCTCATACCCCGAAAAGCGGACATGCTGCTGACCTTGAGCGCAGGAGTCGCCGACTTATACTTCAACACATACCATACGATGTATGGAATCAGCAGAAGAAGCAAAAATAAATATCCAAAATCGTGAAACTCCATAACATTAACTCAACAAATCCCACATTCTGTAAATAATGAATGCCAGGAGGCCGACGCACGAAATCGAGGCAAGAATAATGATTACCCGGAAAGCAATCACCTGATTAAGACGTTCCTTATCCGTTTCTTTTATTACCTCCGGCTCCGGCTTGGCATTTTCGTCCGGCTCCTGCTTGGTTTCCTCAACATAGGCAATGGCTGCCACAAGATTGGCGTCGTTCTCACCCAGGAGCGTTGTCCACTTGGCAAACTTGACGAGGTCCGCCGTACGGAATATCTCACGCAACTCATCCAGTTTCTTTTGATCGCCTTCCTCAGTAAGACGTTCAATAATCTCTTCCGAGGTCATTTCCATTGCAGAAAAGCCGTAACGATCCTGTATGTATGTACGCAGAGTATCTGTCAACTGCGTATAATACTCCTTACTGTCTTCTTCCGCCCACTTGCGTTCTTCCTTAATCTTCAGAATGCTCGTCATGGCAACCTGATGAGGAGGCAGTTTCACTTTACGGCGTATCAAGCGGAAAATCGGACGCCCGGACTTTATGTGCCACCACAACCATCCGATCAAAGCCGAGAGCAAAAGAATGGACAAAAGGCTCCAAAGCACACCCGTCCAATCGTCCCAAGAGAAAGGATTGTCCATGATTTCACGCGGAGGATAAAACTGATCTGCATGCAATGTATCCACATCAAGTGTGTACACCTTCACGGCCAACTGCTTGGACAAATGCTCTTTGCCATTGACCTTAACCGGCAATGGGGGCAAATAATAAAAGCTGCTGTCCCAAGCCGTCACAATATAGCGTTGGTGAATCTGCATGCGTTTGCCGTCATCCAACATTGACGTATCAGGACGCAACACCTCCACCACCTCAAAGTTGGGCAGCAATTCGTCACCGGCTTTGATTGGCGGCAGTTCCAACTTATCATTTTTTGAAAGAGAAACCGTCAGATCAAGTCCATCCTGCTGCCCCACCCAAAACTGCACACTGTCCAAACGCACCTCCACAACGACCTGCGACGTTGCGGTAAAGCACGAGACGAACAGAGCGATAAACAACAATGTTTTCTTCATACTTCTACTCATGTGCGTTTTGCAAACAGAGCCATCAGAGCAGATACGTAATCCTGATCTGTGCGGACACTCACATTGTCTACTTTACTGTGTGCGAAAGTTTCATTAAGACGTCCGCACTGCTGTTTCCACCATTTAGCCTGAGTGGCACGTACTTTTGCACTGGACGTATCGATAATAGCCTCATGCCCGGACTCCAAATCATGCATTTTTATAAGGCCGACATTCGGTAGATCGGCAATACGACGATCATACACCTGAACAGCTACGACATCATGTTTACGATTGGCAATAGTCAGAGGTTGACGGAAATCTTTGTCATCTATAAAATCACTGATCATAAAACAAGTGCAACGACGCTTGATTGCCTCTGTAAAATACTCCAATGCCGCAGAAATGTCCGTCTTACGACTTACCGGCTGAAACTCCAACAATTCTCTGATTATATACAAGATATGCTTACGACCCTTTTTCGGAGGAATGAACTTCTCCACATGGTCTGAAAAGAATATCACGCCTATCTTATCATTATTCTGAATAGCAGAAAAAGCCAGTGTAGCAGCAATCTCGGTCTGCATTTCCCGTTTCGTCTGACAAAGAGTGCCAAACTCCAGAGAACCGCTGACATCAACCAACAGCATCACCGTCAACTCACGCTCTTCCTCAAAAACTTTGATAAACGGGCGTCCGAAACGTGCGGTCACATTCCACTCGATGTCACGGATGTCGTCTCCGTACTGATACTCACGCACCTCGGCAAAGGCCATTCCCCTACCCTTAAAAGCGGAATGGTATTCACCGGCAAAGATGTTGGCAGAAAGACCGCGGGTCTTAATCTCTATCTTGCGAACCTTCTTTAAGATATCGTTTGTTTCCATCAAGGAACCTCAACCTTATTGATAATTTTAGAGATTATTTCCTCTGCAGTCATATTGTTGGCCTCGGCCTCATAAGTCAAGCCGATACGATGACGCATCACATCATGAGCAACAGCACGAACATCCTCAGGAATCACATACCCGCGATGCTTGATGAAAGCATATGCACGTGAAGCAACAGCCAAATTAATGGAGGCACGGGGGCTGCCGCCGAACTCTATGTAATCCTTCAATTCTGACAGATTATATTTCTCCGGGAATCGGGTTGCAAATACGATGTCTGTGATATACTGCTCAATCTTTTCGTCCAAATAAACCTGACGTACGACATCCCGGGCCTCAAATATTTCTTTTGTGGAAATAATCGGCTTAACTTCCTGTTTTTGTCCGTTTATGTTCATTCTGATAATGTTCTTTTCCTCATCCTGCTTGGGATAATCAATTATCACCTTGAGCATGAAACGGTCCACCTGGGCTTCGGGCAGAGGATACGTGCCCTCCTGCTCAATGGGGTTCTGAGTAGCCAGTACAAGAAACGGAGAAGGCAATTTGAAAGTCTGCTTGCCGATGGTCACTTGTCGCTCTTGCATAGCTTCCAATAATGCAGACTGGACCTTTGCCGGAGCACGGTTTATCTCATCTGCCAAAACAAAATTGGCAAACACGGGGCCCTGCTCTACATGAAACTGCTCATCCTTCTGAGAGTAAATCATGGTTCCGATAACATCAGCGGGCAATAAGTCCGGGGTAAACTGAATTCTGGAGAACTTGGAGTCTACCAATTGGGAAAGAGTCTTTATGGCCTGCGTTTTAGCCAAACCGGGCACGCCCTCAAGAAGCACATGACCGTCGGAAAGCAGTCCGATTAACAAAGACTCCACCAAATGTTTTTGACCCACAATAACCTGCGACATGCCTGTCTGCAAGTTTGTAACAAACGAACTCTGACGTTCTATGAGTTCATTAAGCGCACGAATATCAACAGATTCTGCCATGTTTTGTTATTTGTTTCGATATTTTGGGTGCAAAATTACGAAAAAAGAGAGAATTCCCGTCTTTATATATTCTTAAAAAAGAATATCCCTCCATTAAAGTTAGTTAAAAAAGAAGGTCCTCAAACCAACGGTTTCAGGACCTTCGTGACAAAGACTGTATACCACACTATTTCTTGCGAACCAACCTCGGTATGCGCAACTTGGCACCGGGAGGTATGACATCCGGATTTTCAATACCATTAAATACGACAATATACGGCATCAAATCCGATTTCCCCAACCATTTACGGGAGATTTTCAGGAGTCCGTCCCCGGCCCGCATCTCGTGCACGCCGATTTCTCCGACGATCCAATAGTCGCCGCCTTCTACTTGAGGATAATTCTTAGCCAACTCCTCAGGCGTTGGTTCTTTAACAACGGTCGGCTCCTTAACGACAGTCTGTTCTACACTGTCTGTAGGAGCAGGCTGAGGTTCATTCGCCTCCCTCCCATGGTTTAAACCAAGATAGTAGCACAGTCCCAGGACAATAAGCAGAAGTACCAACATCATAAAACGTTTAGTCCACGAACTGTCCTTAGAAGGCATCGGCTTTTTTACATCTTGGGTCTCAGGCTTTTCCGGCTGGACTACAACCGTTTTTTCGACAGAGGGCTTTGCCTCCTTCTCGGCTTCCTGCTTTACCTCCGTTTTTTTTCCTTCTGTTGCCTCTTTAACCGGTTCGGCTAACGGCTTGTCTATTCTCTCCATCTCCTGTTGGGACGTAGACTCATTCAGGACAACAGTCTCAAATTCTGCAAACGGACGATTTACCTGATCGCGAAGAGCATTGTCGGGCGTAAAAGAAACCTTCGTATGCCCCTCAATACGAATGCGTTCGCCCGTGTTGACATTAACACTCTCACGATCACTCACTTCAATGAGTTTAAACGTACCGAGCCCCTTGACTTTAACCAATTTATCCTGGAGCAAACCCTCACGGATTGTTTCAAAAAACAT
The DNA here is from genome assembly GCA_902791295.1 of uncultured Bacteroidales bacterium. Taxonomy (GTDB): domain Bacteria; phylum Bacteroidota; class Bacteroidia; order Bacteroidales; family Bacteroidaceae; genus Physcousia. The sequence continues at coordinate 15,977 of CADAVI010000005.1, forward strand.
ACGGACAAAATTCTCGGAATCCTGTTTTGTGAAACCGGTCCGTTTCGCCATGCGTGCAGCTAACTCAATCTGCGTTATCTTTTGTTCCATGTGTGTCGGATTTTAAAGTCAAAACTTTGATTTCAATCCCTGGCTAGGCTTAAACCCGACCACCAACTTGGGCGGTACCAGCATACGTTGACCGGTGGTTGGGTTCACGATAACCCTTTCCAAACGTTTTTTTACCTCGAAACTGCCAAAGGACGAAATGCTGACAGACATCTCATCTTCCAAGGCGGAAGTCATTTCACTAACAAGCGCTGCCGTTTGCTGGTTAACGACTCGGGACGGAAGCTCTCCTTTGCGCGCAAGCGCAGATAAAAAATCCTTGTTGTTCATAGTGTAGCATATAAATCAAAGTCATCTGCAGAAATAATTTTCACTTCATAAAAGTCGCCGATTTTTACCTCCGGAGCTGCACTCACAGAAATCAACACCTCCGGATCTACGTCCGGCGAATCAAATTCTGTTCGTCCTATCCAGTAATCCCCTTCACGACGGTCAATTATCACACGCATAACCTTTCCTACTTTTTCTTCCTGAATTTCGGAAGAAATACGTTGCTGAATTCTCATCAACTTAGAAAGGCGTGCCTGCTTTACATCCTCCGGAATGTCGTCTCTATAATGTCGTTCACTCCAAGTCCCGTCCTCCTCGGAATAAGCAAAAGCACCCAATCTCTCAAACCTCATCTCACGAACAAAGTCCAACAGAGCGTCAAACGCCTCTTCTGTTTCACCGGGATGTCCGACCATCATTGTGGTCCTTAAATGAATCCCGGGGACTTCCTCTCTTATCTTTTTAATCAGGTAACGTGTTTCCTCGCCTGTAATGTGGCGATGCATCATGTCAAGCACTGGGTCAGCAATATGCTGTAGTGCGATATCCAGATAACGACAGACCTTCGGATTATTTTTCATTACAGGGAGTAAATCCATTGGAAAATCCGTTGGATAGGCATAGTGCAGACGAATCCACTCTACTCCGTCAACAGCCGCTATGGATTCTACCAACTGAGCCAAACGGCGCTCGCCATAAAGATCAATACCATAATACGTCAGTTCTTGGGCAATCACCTGAAATTCTTTAACACCCTGACCGACAAGGTAGCGCACCTCATCAACAACCTCTTCCAAGGGACGAGAAACATACTGCCCAGTGATTATAGGGATGGCACAATAGGAACAACGCCGATTGCATCCCTCTGCAATTTTTAAATACGCATAATGTGAAGGAGTCGTCACACGTCGTTGGAACAACAGTTCCCTGTGCAACGGACGTCCCAAATCTTTAACGATGCCGTCCCAATCAAATTTACCGTAAAAACGATCAACCTCAGGAATCTCTGCCTGCAAATCAGAAAGATAACGCTGTGAAAGACAACCCATCACATAGAGTTGTTTGAGACTTCCTCTTTTCTTGCGCTCAGCCTGCTCTAATATCACATTAATGCTTTCCTCCTTTGCATCACCAATAAATCCGCAAGTATTTATAATGGCTATATCACCGGAAGGGGTTTCCGGATCGTGTTGCACCTTATATCCCTCAACTTCCAGCTGACGGATAAGACGCTCAGAATCCACCAAATTCTTACTGCATCCTAATGTGAGAATATCAATTGAACAATGAGTCAACAAATGCCCTTCTGTTAAATGGTTGCAAATCTTTCATTCCTTCACCAAGACCTATGTAGCGTACGGGAATTTTAAATTGATCGCTAATACCTATAACAACACCGCCTTTGGCCGTCCCGTCCAATTTGGTAATAGTCATTGACGTGACATCTGTTGCAGCAGTAAACTGCTTCGCCTGCTCAAATGCATTCTGACCGGTGCTACCATCAAGAACGAGCATAACATCATGGGGTGCATCCGGAATCTGTTTCTGCATCACACGCTTTATCTTTGTCAACTCGTCCATCAGCCCTTTTTTATTGTGAAGACGTCCGGCGGTATCAATCAATACGACATCAGCGTTCTGGGCCATCGCGCTCTGAAGTGTGTCAAAAGCAACAGAAGCCGGATCACTGCCCATCTGCTGACGCACAACAGGAACACCTACACGCTCCCCCCAAATTGCAATCTGCTCCACTGCTGCTGCCCGGAATGTGTCCGCCGCACCCAGAACAACTTTCAACCCTGCCTCCTTAAACTGATAAGCCAACTTTCCGATTGTTGTCGTCTTACCCACCCCGTTCACGCCAACGACCATAATCACATAAGGCTTCTTCCCCTGCGGTATGGCATACCCCTCAGTATCGGAAGAATTATTCTCCTCTAACAATGAAGCAATCTCATCGCGAAGAATAGACTGCAGTTCACTTGAAGATATGTACTTATCCTTCTTTACTCGGGCCTCAATGCGTCGGATAATCTCCAGCGTAGTATCAACTCCGACATCACTGGTAACCAACACCTCTTCCAGATTATCCAACACTTCATCATCTACCGTATCACGCCCGGTGATACTGCGGGCAAGTTTACTCAGAAAAGACGATTTCGTCTTTTCAAGTCCCTGATCGAGCTTCTCTTTACGCTCTCTGTTGAATAATCCGAATAGTGCCATAAAAGTGAAATAAGGGAATGAGAACCAAACAGGCTTTCATCCCCTTATACATATAGTTTGGTTCTTCTTTTTAGTTCTTGAAGAAATCCTTCACAGCTTCGTTAGGTACCATCTGCTCATCAAAACTATAAGTACCAGCTGCGTTCTTTACCATCTTGATTACTTTGGTGTACGAACGGCCATCGGTCTTGCCAGTCTGAAGAGTGGCCACTGTTTTCTTTGCCATAGTAGTTTACTTAATATTCCGGTGTGTTATTACTTAATCTCCTTGTGAATCGTCATCTTCTTGAGAATCGGATTATACTTCTTCAACTCCAGACGATCAGGAGTGTTCTTGCGGTTTTTCGTCGTGATATAACGAGACGTGCCGGGCAGACCGCTCTCTTTCATCTCCGTGCACTCCAGGATAACCTGTACTCTGTTACCTTTAGCCTTCTTTGCCATAGTTTTCTTGTTCTGTGTTCCTTTGCCTCAACGGTGAAGGATTTCACGCTTTAGCCAATTACACGAATGTTTTTCCAATCACAATAGCCCTTAGCGACTGCATTTTTGAGGGCTGCATCCAAACCGACCTTGTTAATGTAACGCAGACCGTTGGCACAAATGTTTAAGCTAATCCAGCAATCTTCCTCTACATAGTAGAATTTCTTGGTAAAGAGATTAACATCGAAAGTACGCTTTGTGCGACGCTTCGAGTGCGATACATTATTACCAACCATCGCTGTCTTGCCTGTAATCTGACAAATCCTTGACATACCTATATGTTTATTGTTTTATTTACTATGAACTGCTTCCAAACAGGGCACAAAGGTATCATGTTTTTCCGACACCACCAAACATTTACAGAAAAAATCTCCTTAAAAACCCATTTTTTTCTTCCAGTCAGCAAAAAAGAACGGTTCTTCCAACATTTGTTCACCTTTTTGGTCAATGAAAAGTTGAATAGTGGAACCCTCCAAACAGAGAGCGCCGTCCCGTTCTCTGAAAATCTGATAACGGTAATCCAAACGGGCACCACGTCTCGGCACATAAGTCGTATGAATAACAGCAACATCATTCATCTCCAATGGGGCCAGACAACGATACTTCACCTCATAAACCGGTGCAGTAATTCCTGTTTCCATCATCACAGTATAGTCACATCCCGGATAATGACGGCCAAAACTCTCTCTACCGTCTTCCATATACTTGACATAATTACCATGCCAAACCCGGCACATTGGGTCCAGTTCTGAGAATTTTACCGGGATGCGACAAATATCAACTATTTCCACTGAAAATCAGAGAATGTGTATAACGTATAATTTTGCCCCTTTTCATTCATACGCAGTGACTTCACCTCTCCATTCTTTCCATTGATTACCAACATAAAAGAAGAGAACATCATACGTTTGGCAGCCTTACCTTCCACCTTTGGGGTTATGGTAATAACAATATCTGCTCCATCCTTTTTCATTTCGAGGTCGCTTATCTTAGAAAGGTCGGTGCCACCGTTCAATATACTCTCCCACACTGCCTGAAACGTCTTAAATTGCGGATTTTTCTTAGAGGATGTCTTGTACGGCTTGCCTTTCATCGTCATAGTAAACGAAGTTCCCTGCATATCCAAGGCATCTTTACCGCCATCCATCGTGATATTAACTTTATCAGGACTTACCATTTGAAATGTGCCGTAAAGAATCTCGTCCTGAGCAACAACCGTACGATGACGCACCCGTTGACACTTGGCAGTTACAGATTGTACTTTTTTATATTTGGCACAGGCTTTTTGAAACTCAGCCTGTTGTGCGAAAACTCCCAGCACCGAAAAACAGCACAGGGCAAGCAATAACTTTCTCATAATAATTTCATTTTAAGTGTACAAACCACCATTTATACTTACAACATTTCCTGTTACATAAGAAGCCCCTTCGGAAGCGAGGAAAGCAACAACCTCCGCCACTTCTTCCGGACGTCCGAAACGACCTGCAGGAATTGTTTTCTTAAGGGTCGCCTCATCCAAGCCATCCACCATATCCGTCTTGATAAAACCGGGGGCGATGGCATTTACTGTCACATTCTTCTTTGCAACTTCCTGAGCCAAGGCCTTGGTAGCTGCGATGATTCCGCCTTTTGCCGCAGAATAATTGGTTTGACCGGGCAAGCCTTTAATACCGCTTACCGATGCCATGTTGATGATTCTTCCAAACTTATGGAACTGCATCGGAGCCAAAAGAGGTTGTGTTACATTATAAAAGCCATCCAAGGTAATCGTAAGCACACGGTTCCAATCTTCCCGAGGCATTAAAGCCATAACATTGTCACGACGGATACCGGCATTATTGAAGAGCACCTCAATGTATTCATCCTCATGTGCAGCCTGCCACTCTTCAATCGCCTTACGCGAAGCCACAGCATCAGAAACGTCAAATTTCATCAAAGTTCCGTCGCTGCCTGCCTCTCTCACCAGACGAAGAGTCTCTTCAGCCGCTTCGGTGTTGCCGGCATAATTAATCAAAACATGATAGCCTAAAGAAGCCATCTTTACGGAAACGGCACGCCCTATACCACGACTGCCACCTGTTATCAATGCATACTTCATTATTTCTAATTATTAATTAAGTCTTATTTAAAATTCAACACTTGTTGACAGGTATATTTCGATGTTTTAGCCACTCCCATCAGACCGTGAAGCACCAGGTTTTGACCTGTTAAGAACAAATTACTGATTGGAGTTGTCGGCGACAAAATGGTCATCAACGGATTCCGCCAGTCTTTGCGCATTCCATAGGCACTGCCACACGGCGTCTGATTGTAATCACGCCAAGTAAGAGGAGATGAAGTGTAAATGCATTCTACACACTCTCTCAAATGAGGCAGTTCACATTCTGCCAACAACATACATTCTTCGGCTATCTGTTGCTTTAAAAGCTTATAATCCTCCCCTCTATGTCCTACAGAGGTCTCTGACCATCGTTGCCACATATCGAAACTTGTAGGAGTCAAAATGTCAATTTGGTCTGCAGCCGGATTCGTTACCAATATAGCAGTCACGGGCCGGGAAGGATTTTCATGTTGAGACCACACGTCAGGCAGTGAGTAAATATACTTGTTATGATTGAAGGAAGAAATACTGCCATGCTTCAAAACCAAAGACGCCGTGAACATACCAAACGAATTCTCCACAGAAAAAATGCGTCTGCGAAATACGTTCTTTATTTTCCGGCTGTTCGTTAACCACGAAAGCGTGACAGCAGGATGCGTATCGGAAATAAAACATTTACCCTCGTATAAGCTGCCGGAAACGGTGCGAGCAGCCACTATCCTGTCATCTTTCTCCAAAAGTTCCGTCACTTCCTCACCACAGAACACCTCACCACCAGCACTCTTGATGTCATGACAAAGTCTGTCAACAATCAACGACCCCGGACCGTCAAGTCTCCAACTGCTCTCTATAAAGGGGCCTTGATTATGCATAAAAGAAAACTGCGGCAAGGATTCTTTTCTCAATTCCATTTTGAGACAGGTCGCCGAAAGCACGTCTATGAGTAGCGAATCATTGAACAGCTGATGCAACCAGTCCCACGCAGAAACATCTGTCCCGTCCTTTTCTCCCATATCCCGCAAAGCATGGACATAAGTCTGTAAAGACTCCCTTTCGGAAGGGAATGATTTAGCCAATTCCTGTGCAAACCTATCATAACCCTCTTTATAGAGAAATGTACGTTCGCCAATGGTCACTCTGTCGAAGCCTTCCGGATCCAAACGCTTCCATGGAAGTGACAACAGGTTCAGTTCTGCAAATAATTCATGAAGTGCCTGACCTTCATCCAAACCGCCGACGTAATGCATTCCGGTGTCAAAACGGCGTCCTCTCCGTGTGTAGCTTTGCAATGAGCCGCCGGGCTGAATCTGCCGTTCCAGAACGGCAACTTTCAGTCCACGCTTAGAAAGCATCTGACCACAGGCCAATCCTCCCAATCCACTACCTATGATGATGACGTCGTACACTGTGAAAAATTGCCGGTTGAACCACATAACTCAACACCACTGCACTCACCATACCAACGAGTGTTGCGAAGCCTACACTTTGGATGGCGGGATGTTTGGCAAACAACATGGAGGCTACTGTCACCACCAAAATGAATGCCGAAAAGATGATGGCCGTTTTATGACGTTCCAAAACTTTCTTGTTTCCTTCGTCCTCATGAATCAAACCGGACATCACAAAAATGCTGTAGTCAACTCCTATGCCGAAGATGAATGTGGAGATGATGATGTTGATCAGATTAAAACGCACGTCAAAAATGGCCATCGCACCGAGCACGATGAGCCAGGACAGCAAAATCGGGAAAAAGCCCAACAGGGTGTGCTTCCAATTGAAATGGAAACTCAGCAGCAATACGGCAAATACAAATGCCATACTGATCCACTGCAACACATTGAAATCTTCATTAAGTTGTCTCAACGTATCGCGCGTATAATAATAGGTATCCAGCACCATCAGTTCCGGCTCCTTCGTAACGGCATCACAAATCCTCAGGAAATTTGCATCCAAACTGTCCGGTTGATAACGCACGCTGGAGAGGACAAGATACTGATGACCGTAAGTTTCCTCTATCAAAGTGGAAAGATATCCATAAGGGATAATTCCGGCTTCATATAATGCGTCCGCTTCGTAATCACGTGTCGCAGCATCGAAAAAGGCGTCAAATCCCTCGGGCGAAAGACCGGCCTTAGGCGCTGTAGATGCAATCAATGATCTGACTTTCTGCAAACGTTCCTGCGTCCAGAAATCCTTCCACGCCTGAATACGCAGTTCCTGCTCCTTGAGGGGGACAAAAAGGACATTGGTACGCGTATAGTCTTTCACGATCCCCGCCTTCTCCAATGAATCAAGTTTCGCATCCAGCAAAGCAAAGTTCTCTACGGCCTCTTCTGCAGTCTTTCCTTCTGAAGCAAAATACGTAGACTCGTCACCTGTTGCCGTCTTTTCCCTCAATAAAGCGCTGCTTTCCGATGTCATTGCAGAAACGTAACTCAAATTGTTCATATCTGCATCGAAAGTCGTCCCCTTGATGAAATAAGCAATCACACAGACCAAAGAAACGGTGGCAATCACTCCCGTCAGCCATTTGCTCTTCTCAAAAGGATAAGCACTTAACTTATCCATTATGGCAAAAGCTCTCTCCCCTTTACGGCTCTTGCCGATATCCAACATGTGAGGTAAATAAATCAGAGAAAACACCGTGGTCCCAACAATGGCAAAGGCGGCAAAAAGGCCAAAATCCTGCAACAGATCCGTTTTAACAAAGAGGAGGCCGATAAAACTGCCAATAGTGGTGACGCAGCCAAGCAAGACGGGCTTCGTTTCTTCTCTGAGCACCATTTCGCTGTTGCCCGTGTACTTATAATGTGTAATGACATGAAGAGCATAACTCATGGCGACACCAAGTACAATGGCACCGATACCCAAAGCCATCAACGAGAATTGACCTTTGATAAAATACATCAACGTAAGCCCAAAGAACGTACCGAAAGCCACAGGCAACACCAACAACGGCAATGAGGACCACGTGCGCAAGCACAAGCCTAAAACAATGAGAACCAAAATTAGCGAACCGAGTATGGTCGTCAGCAAATCTTTCTTAATCGTGGAAGAATTATAATATCCGTTTGCGGGTGTTCCATGATAAAGAATTCTCACTTCGGGATGAAGCGTTTTAAACTTTTCGATGTTATTGTTAAGAGTCTCAAACAAGGCACTTCCCTGCCCTGTATTGGTAGCGGAGAATTTCGGCGTGATAATGGCCACGCATACGCTGGAATCCGGCACGAACAAATGACCCTCTATCGTCTTGTACCCCCCTCCGCTCGCACCCATCAAGGGAGCCAATTTTTTCTCCAAGACAGAACGCATGCCTATCGGATCCATTTCCAAAAGCTGAGGGAAGATGTCTGCTATTTCACTTTGCATATCCTCAGCATTCCGAGCCATTTGCCGCTCCATATGCTCTTGTGTCAACAACGTGTCAAAAGCAGCATAGTACGAGGTGTCAATGTAAGAAGGCAGATGTTCCGTGAGATAATCAACGGCGTCGTACATCAAATCTTCATCGATTCGATAGAATACATCGCTGATGGTTCTTTCTTCTTCGGGCAAATGAGCCTGAGGGGCAATAAGAGTGTCCACGAACTCATCGCAAGCCGCAATCATGTCTTCCACATCATCTCCTTGAAAGAGAACAAAAGTTTTATCTTTGATACGCAACGATGAGAATGCCAACTTGATACTCCCGTCTTCATTGCGTGACGAGGGCATCAATTTATTCAGGTCTTCTTCAAGATAAATCTCCGAAGAGAAATAACCTAAAAACAAAAACAAAAAGACCATCGACAGCCACATGAGGGGGCGATGGTTTTTAAAAAACAAATAGAGGTTGACAAATAACCGTGTCACACTAATACTCCTTTCAATTCCATATAAATTTGAGCCCCGTCACTTATCTGTCCCTGAACTGTGTAACCGCCGTCCTTGGGCTCTGTCTTAATCTCCACAATGACTTCCGGACAAACTGCCGGTGTAGCCACAGCCGTCAGGCGGCATAATTTGATACTGTCGTATCTTAAATCATCTCTATTGAGAATCTTACAGGCACACTCCTTAATGGTCTCCATATTACACACTCCGGGACAGACGGGTTTGCCTGGAAAGTGACCTTCATAAACCCTACAATCAGGCAAAAGAGCCAAAGAAACAACGCCCTGCCCTTCTTCTGTCTGTTTTACGGAAATAATCCTATAAAAATTATTGTTCAGGAACATAAATCTTCATTTGAGTGTCTGCAACTACCTCCGCGCCGACTTTCGTCTCGCCCCTCATCAGAGTGACGCCCTGTACCTCAGGGCCCATTGACACCGTAGTCTCTAACATATCCCCAACCTTCGGGCGACGATACAAATGGAAATTCTTTACTTCGCCAATATATCCTATAGGGGCTTCTGTCGCACCGGACTCCCGAGACTTCCAACCGGCATGGGCGGAAGCACTCTGAGCAATATGCTCAATTAACGCTACCTCAGAAAGCCTGCCGTCGGATTCGATGAAGAAGTTGCCTTCCTTGACGGTGTATCGGCAAACCGCTTCATCTTCCGAGGCGCTAACCAACGTGTCCACCATTTGAATAGGGGCACGCTGAGGAATCAAGTCTTCAATAGAATAAGACATTCCCTGTTTACTGATGAGACTCAATATAGTCGTAGAGATCCTTAAAGGTCTTCACTTTGGGAAGGTCTTCTACGGGAATCTTAACCTTAAAGGTGTACTGAATTACAGCGACGAGGTCAACCAAAGAGAGGCTGTCCAACTGAAGGGTGTCATAAATCACTGCATCATCAGTGATCACGGTTTCTTCAACTTCAAACTCCTCAGCAAGAGTAGACTTAACTTTTGCAATGATGTCTTCGCGAGTCATAATAATTTAAATTTAAGTTGTTTATAATTTTTATTTTTGTATTATTTCAAACATTCTTGACAATCAGAGTCGAATTAGTGCCGCCAAAGCCGAAACTGTTGGAAAGGAACATATCAAAATGCTGCTCTATCGTCTGCGGGATTACATTGACACATGCGGTTTCCTCATCAGGCTCCTCAAAATTCAGGTTTCCGGCAATAAATCCGTTCTTCATCATGAGCATAGAATAGATGCACTCTGCAGCACCGGCAGCCCACATTTCATGTCCGGTCTGCGACTTCGTACTCGTCACGGGCACCTTGTAGTCGCCGAAAGCCTGGGCAATAGCCATAGCCTCACGACCGTCTCCGGCGTGTGTAGAGGTGGCATGTGCATTCACATAGCCGATTTCACGGGGGGGCACTCCCGAGAGACGCAACGCCATCTCCAAACTCTTTCTGGGACCCTCCACATTGGGGGTGGAGATATGATCACCGTTACCGCTGAATCCCCAACCGACGATTTCTGCCAGGATTTTTGCACCGCGCTTTTTGGCGTGTTCCTCACTCTCAAGAATCAGCGTTGCGGCACCGCCGCCGGGAACCAGGCCGTTACGATTCTTATCAAAAGGACGGCAGGCTTTCAAAGGATTGTCCTCTGTGGTAGAGAAAGCCTGTATGCCATCAAAAGAGGCGACACAATACATATTGTTTTCCTGACCGCCGCCACAAATCACACAATCCTGCAAACCGTTTTTAATCAGCAGGTATGCGTTACCAATAGCGATGGACGAAGAGGCACAGGCAGCCGATGATGTCAGGTTGATGCCACGCAGCTTGAACAGACAGGCCAGATTCATGGTGATTGTCGAGTTCATCGACTGGAAAATAGCACCACTGCCACAGCTGGCCGTATCACCGCATTCACGGAACTTGTCCAAAGCCACCATTGTTGCCTCTGCCACACTGTCATTGCCATAAATGATGCCGACATCATGCTTATCCAGATAATCCTGATCTATGCCGGCCTGCTCCAAAGCATCCTTTGTTGCCATATAGGCATACTGAGCCTCCTCCGGCATAAACATTCGCATGTTGCGGGGAACAAAAGGTTTAAGATCCGGTTTGGGCACATTAGTACAAAGTCCGCTGCGGAAACCCGCAGCTTTTCTCTCCTCCGAAAAGATTATTCCGCTCTTGCCGTCATAGAGACTTTTGCACACATCATCCAAAGTCTGGCCCAAACATGACCAGATTCCCATACCTGTGATAACTACTTTATTTTCCATTTCTCTATTGTTTCAACTTTAAATCGAGTTTCGGTTTATTTTCTTGCTTCTATCTTCTTTATCCAACAACGGCGTCTCTTGATAACCTCGGGATTCATAGGCTTCCATTGGGAAAGCTCTTTGACATTGTCCTCCAATTGGGGGCCTGTCTCTGCAAAGCGGAACCCCTTTCTATTGAGAACTGGAATGAGGTCATTGAATATAAGCGCATTCACGCCCATGCCCTGAAGGTCAGGCCTTACAGCAATCAAAAGCAACTGAATCGTCTCCTCATGCTTCCATTTGAGCGCCTGCATGATATGCCACCAGCCTAAAGGCAACAGATGGCCCTGTACCTTCTTCAGCGTCTTCGAGAGCGACGGCACAGTCACTGCAGCTGCCACAATCTCTCCCGTCTCATTCACCACACAAGGCACCAGGTCGGTGTCTAAAATGGGGACATATTGCTTCAGGAAATCATTAATCTGATCATCTGTCAAAGCCGAGAAACCGAACAGAGGTTCATAGCATTTGTTCATGAGACGCAAGGCCTCACGCCCCTTTTCCCCCATCAATTGAGAGCGTCCGAATTTCACCACCTTCAGGCCGAACATTTCTGCAGAAAGGGCCGATACACGAGCATACTTTGCAGGAACTTCTGCGGGCACCTTTACCCGAATCTGCAACCAGTCTGCCTCTTTTTTGAAACCCAAGGCTTCCATATGCTTCGGGTAATAGGGGTAGTTGTAGATTTCTATCATTGAGCCTTCTCTCTCAAAGTCTTCCATCAGCATACCCTCTTTGTCGAAGTCCGTAATCCCCAGAGGGCCCTGAATTCGCTCCATTCCCTGCTCTGCGCCCCACTCTTCCACAGCCTTGATTAACGCAGCTGACACCTCCGGGTCGTCCACAAAATCAACAAAGCCGAAGCGAACATTCCTGGTGTTCCATTTCCGGTTGGCTACAGGATTAACGATGCCGGCTATACGGCCGACTACGTCTTCACCCCTCCAAGCCAAAAAAGGTTGTACTTTAACAAAACGAAGTGCACTGTTCTTCTTCGAATTAAAAGTGTCGTACACAATACTGTTCAATTCAGGAACGAACTGCTCGCACCCCTGATAAAGAGCGAACGGGAAACGAACGAAAGCCGTCATCTCCTCATTATTCATCACTTTCTTTACATGTATTGTACCCATACACACACTTTTCGTGCACAAAGGTATGAAAAAAAAAGGACTTAAAATCAAATTTCGTTAAAAAAAAGCAATTGCGATGCAATTTTGTCCCTCACATCCTTGACTTCAGACATTTCCGATTTGTGTGCAAGAATGAAATATTGCCCCCTTAACTTTTTCAATCTTTGCCACATCCACCAGGCAAAACGTGCTTGCAATTCCCACAATGCAATCCACACCAAACCCAGCCACCAAACGCCCAAAGCCGCCGTCACTCCGACAGAAACAATTGCTGCTATTGGCACTAAGACAAGACTGTTGAGCAACACTCTGTAGGTGTTTGTATACATCAGATTCTCGCCCAGCAAAAGCGTTGGCATCCAATAGAATAAAGCATGCGGCCATAAACAGAGAATCCACAATGGAAGAAAGAGCAGAAGTATCAGGCCGTCGACACACCATTGCCCCCACCCCGTTTTCTCTGCAACCCATTGATCCTTCAGAGAATAAGTTCGCTCCAAATTCCTAAGCCTTAACACATCTTCATAGAAACCGCCATCTCCGTGTTCCTGAAGCAGACGCACAAACTGTTTGTCTTTTTCCAGGCGCTTGGGCAAAGGCAAACGACCACCGGCAAAACTGTCGCCGAATGCACCCGTTCTCAAGAAATCAATGGCATCATAATGCTCCCGATCCTCTACATGGAGCATCATGTCGAGCACCTTATTCCGCAGCAGTTCATTGATTTCCCTCACCGTTGTTCTGGGTTTACTCCGGTAGCGTTCATAATAAGGCCTCAAAGAAACCGGTTCTCCGACACGTATCATAAATTCCGTCTGCACATCGAAATAATCACTGTAATGATTTGCAGAAGGAATTACCTTGATATCACGCTTCCAGCCTTCCGATTCGGCCGCCTGAAAAGCCAAATGCAGATAATTCGGAATAAAACGTCCGAGATAGCGCCCGAACTGACCGGTACCCTCCGGATAAATAATCAACGGACATCCCAACAAAAGACGGCGTTCCATCTCCTCCTGAGAGTTGAGATTCTTAGTGACGTTTTCCAGTCCCTCGTAATCTGCACGATAAGCAGGAAGCATACCTAAACCGTAAAAAAAACTCTTCAACAAAGGCAACTTCCCCAGAAACACTCCGCTGGTTGATATTGTCGGGAATTGCCGATTCTTGAACATCAAAATCAACCCCAAAGCATCATTGGCATTATTCTGATGATTACTTACAATAATCAAAGGGTCATCGCCGTCCGGAATGTTTTCTTTACCAAGAATGTATATATGCCTGTAAAGCAGATGGTTATTCAGCAATTTAAAATATGCCTTGAAAAGCCTGTATGCCCTGCCGCCCATAATATCATACGCTCATATGGCGTGCTTTCTTTTCTTCGCACATCTCATCTACGGCAATCAGGATTGCGCTTTCCACCGCACCGGCAAAGGTTTCGTCAACCGTACTGCCAAAATATTGCATCGTCGGGGTGAGCATCATGTAAGAATTTATCATTGGAGGAATCCGCTCTCCCAATTCTTTCATTTCATGCTTTAGAAGCCGATATCCGTTCTCAAAATCCTTATCCCCGAACAAGGCAGCAAACTCATCCTCCGAGAATTGTTTTTCAAGCGGCTTGTAGGGTGTGATAAGAGGCTTTTTTGCCGGGAAATAATGCTTCATAAAATACAGCATCAGTTCTCTGGCACGACGATTGAAAGAGGCCGGTATTGTCACCTTGCCGAAAAGATATTTCAGCTCAGGATGCTGCACCAGATACGCGCCGATACCGTCCCACAGATTGTCCATGATGTAGATACTTTTCCCTCTGGGAGCATTACGCTGATATCCGGTGGTCACGTAACTGCGTCCCACCTCCACGGTGCAGTCTTTGAAATCTTTAAGAAATTCTTCCGAAAAATGAAAAAGATGGCTCGTTGCCAGGTCCGGCTGTCCATTCTTTGTCATAGGCCAACGACTTCCTTCTATCATGCGATAGCCGCCGGCAATTTCTTCGCTGTCCGGGCTCCACACCAACATTTGCAGACAATTCCTATCGAACGGCGTCACGTCGAGCTCCAATCCGGTTCCTGTGCCACCCCGACGGAATGCGTCCTCTCTGACACGACCGATTTCCCTCATAAGGTTGGGAGCCTCATCGGCACGAATCAAATACACCTCGTTATCTCCACGATTGGTGCGACGCAAAAGACGCTCCGGCGTAAGCTCCTTTTTAAGCTCACTTACATCAACAGGCGCTATAATAGGCTTCATAGACATACCATTGTCGCAAATCGGCGGCAAAGTTACTACTTTTTCGCGAAATACGACCCCACACACCCAGAAAAAAATACTCTTATCTCATGCTTTGTAAGGAAGGTAGAGTAAAAAAGAGCCGTTTGCCTCTATTGTAAAATGCGTCTCCAATATCCTGTTTAGTGTGCCTTGCCACCAACTGTGCAGATCGTGTAACGGGTACTGCAGTCCGGAGCTGCGCAGGTTTTTCGCTCCGAAAGAAAAGATGCTGATTGCCTGCGACTTTTTCACCTCGTCCGGCAGCATATCATCAGTAAACAGGTCTTTTGCCGGCAAAAAAACGCCCTTGTCGGTGTACATTTTCACCCGTAGTCCCTTGTTCATATAATCCACTAAAAGCGACACATTGCCAATAGTATGATCCTCCCGTCGTCCCGTAGCGCCAAGATAAATAATATCCTTCACACCGTGCTCCAGCAGATAAAGCGTCGCTTTGGTCTGATCGTTATTCTCCTGCTCACTGAAACAACGAACGATATCCATATAACGCTCCTTAAAGCTTTCGCCGAGAGAGTCTCCGTCGCCCACAATACGCCACGGAAGTCTCCCCTCCCTCCGAATGTATTCCTCAGCCGCTCCGTCACAACACACCACTCTGCCTGCACCCTGAAGCAAGCACCGGGGCACTTCATGTCGGGGATAGTCGCCGGCACCCAACACAATCACTGCATCTTCCTTTTCCATGCGAAATAACCCATTATTGCCACAATGGTATAAACAGCATAAAGCGCTGCAAAAAAGTATATTCCCTTGTATATGTACAGGCCGGCCGAGACTGTGTCCACAATTATCCAGGGCACCCATTGCTGCACCCACTTTCGCGCCAGCATCCACAAGCCGACAACGGAAAGCGCTGTGGTGAACGAATCCCACCAGGGCACGGTGCTCGGCGTATAGTTTTTCAAAAGCCATCCTATAGCCAAAAAGCATACGACAAACATTGTGCCCATGAGCCAACACATCTTTACCGGCATCGATGTGATGGGTGAGTATCGTTGGCCTCCTTTATCACGTTTCCATGACCAGAGTCCGTAAAACGCCGCAAAAAGGTAATATACGTTTATACCGAAATCGGCATACAAACCGGCCTGCCAATAGACCCACAGCGAAAGCGCCGGCATCGCGACACCCGCGTACCAAACGCGATGACTGGCCTTATACTCCCAGTAGAGATAAATCACCCCTACCAGCGTACCCAGGACTTCTACGGCAGTATCCAGATTCATATCATCAGAACTGCAGACTGACATGCCCCAGCACATTGGTGCCGGCCTGTGCAGCATAACCGGAATAATTCACGCGCCCCATATCCTGACCGTCAACGTATGCGTGCTCCGAAGAGGCCCATCCGTTGTTGTCGTATTTGGCATTGAACAGGTTGTATACCATACAGCCTACAGTGAGTCCCTTGATTGCACGCAGGTTCTTCCATGTGTAGGAAACAGCCAAATTCGTTGTGCAGTATGTATCCAGCGTACAATCCTCCTGATTGGCATTGCTCATATACTGCTTGCTGACGAAATTGGTCTGGGCCATAGCCTCAAATCCTCTGATGTTGTAACGGAAGATGTTCACGAACGTATAATCCGGAGAAAAAGCCAAATGGGTATCTCCGTGACTGACCACCTCATTTCCTCTGCTTCCAATCCAATTCCAGTCGGCATCGTATTCGTTCACAGGAAGAATTTCCCGAAAATCCTTCACGCGGTTGCGCGACAGGGTGGCAGACAAATCCCACGAGAAACCCACACGTGTCTTCAAACCGAAACTCAACTCTGCACCCAAACGATAACTTTCGGGCACATTCTCCGAAAGCGGCTCGCCGATTTCGTTGAGTTTACCCGTCAGGACAAGCTGGTCTTTGTAGTCCATATAATAAAGGTTGGCACCCGCGTGCAACCACTCGTTGCGGAACTCGTAGCCGGCCTCATAGTCGAACAGACGCTCGCTGACAGGCTGTACGGAGAGGTCCGTGATGAAGTTGTTGCGCGTCGGCTCCTTATGAGCCACGCTCCAAGATGCATAGACCCTGTGATGCTTGCGGAACTGATAATTCAAACCGACTTTCGGGTTGAAAAAGTCATAAACACGCGTGATGTTGAGGTCCTGCGGAGCTCCTACGGCGTAATCCCAACGCTCGTTTTCTCCGCGCAGACGGTAGTCAATGTGGCGCCACTGCAGATCAACGTAGCCGTTCAAGCCCTTACAAAAATTGTAGTCCGCTTTGGCATAGAGATTTCCGTCCCATTTCTCGCCGCGATAGCGGTAGAACTCATTGTCGGTGTATATGGTAGCCACGCGGTTGTTGTCTATCGTAGAGAGAGCGTTTCCAAAGTTCCAGCCCGTGTACTTGTTCATACCGCCGCCAAAGGTGGTCTGCAGACGGCTGTTCTTGTAAGTCACATCAAACACACCGCCTCCGAAACCGTTGTCCATAACCTTTTTGCGCGTAATATCGGAATAGCCTCCCGGCAATTTATATATCGCCAGTTCTGCACCGGGAATATATTCCTGATAGTAGCCGTCGCCCTTGGTGTAGTGTGCGGCGGCATTCAGGGTCCAGTGGCCGTCGAACTGGTGTGAGAAGAGCAGCTGGTAGTGGTGCTGGAAATAGTTGTCGGTCTGGTCATCATAGTAGTGCCTGCGCCCGCCGGCGTCCGTGTACATATAGCCGCATGAGTTGTAGCTGCGCCCGTAGAGCGCCGTCTCCTCCCTGGAGGGATAGTTCCACGCATGATACGTGCGTTCTTTACCGCCGAAGGTCACAAACTTGACACTGGTGCCGCCCGTGTAGTATCCGGCCTGAACATAATAGCTGAACAGGCGCACGGAGGCGCGGTCAAGAAATCCGTCGCTCCCGATGTGACTGAGTCTGGCATCTACGCTCCAATGGTTGCCAAGCAGACCGCTGCCCACTTTTATTGTTTGCTTGTTGGTGTTGAACGAACCGTACGAGCCGGCCACTTCTGCATAGGGTTTTTCGCTGAAGTCTGTCGTCACCATATTGACGGAGGCGCCGAAAGCGCCCGCACCGTTGGTGGAGGTGCCGACGCCGCGCTGTATCTGGATGCTCTTCATGCTGGAGAGCAAATCGGGCATATTCACCCAAAAGACATTATGGCTCTCGGCATCGTTGATGGGAATACCGTTGGCCGTCACGTTGATACGGCTGCCGTCGGTGCCTCTCACGCGCATCGTGGTGTAACCGATTCCGGCTCCGGCATCACTGGTCGTCACCACAGAGGGCGTCATCGACAGCACCTCGGGCAGGTCTTTACCGAGATTGACCTTGCGAATTTCCTCCTTAGTGACATTGGTAAAAGCTACGGGCGTGGTGTTCGTGGCACGGGTGGCGATCACCTGCACCTCGTCCATCTCTTCATAGTCCAAACTGTCCAAACTCACTGATTGCTGCGCCCAAGCGCAACATGTTGCGGCCATAGCGGCCACAGCCGAAAACATTTTTTTCATGCTTGTTTTGCATTAAAGGTTCATACTCTCTTGCGCCGGTATTGTCCGGATCAGATCAGGAAGGGTATATTCTCAGCAAAATCCAACGGATTTGCACCCCTGATGATTCTTTTGCGGCGCAAAGATAACACATTTTTATGAAACAGACCCTCTGTTAATAAAAAAAGTTTTATCTTTGCATTCAGATTATGGAAAATCAACAGAAAATAGACGTCGACGAACTCCTCCGCACCAAAGTTCCCGACCATTACAACAAGATTCCGCGCTGGCTCATCCGCTTTGTCGAATGGCTCATATGCCAAAAGGACATGAACACCATTCTCACGGCTCTGCACGGACGCGAGGGTGTGGATTTCGCCAAAGGCATGACAGAACAGCTTCAGGTGTCGTTTGACGTAAAGGGACTCGATGACATCGACTTCTCCAAGCGATATCTCTTTGTATCCAACCACCCTCTCGGCGCTTTTGACGGCATCTGCTACATTCGCGTCCTGGGAGAGAAGTGCAGGAAGCTGAAAGTCATCGTCAACGACATGCTGATGCACATACGGCCGCTGCGCCCCGTCTTCCTGCCTGTCAACACCGTCGGACGACAAAAGCGCGAAGATATGGCCGCCGTGCAGGATGCCTATCTTTCCTCCGACACTCAGTTGATGACATTTCCTGCCGGTCTGTGCTCCCGCTATATTGACGGACGCGTGCAGGATGTTGAGTGGCACAAGAGTGTCATCACACAAGCCGTCGCCTCCAAGCGCGACATCGTGCCCATGTATTTTGACGGGCGCAACAGCGTCTTCTTCTACGCCCTGGAAAGGGTGAGACGTTTCATCGGCATCAAGTTCAACATCGGACTCGTCCTGCTGCCCCGACAGATGATGCGCACATCGCGCGGCAAGCACTACCACATCATTGTCGGGCGCCCCATCCCCTACTCCGATTTCGACAACTCACGTTCGCCGAAGGAGTGGGCTGCATGGCTGCGGGAGCGCTGCTACGCGTTGCCTAAAGAGAGAGAATCTGCAGGGCGTCAATAAACCTCTGAGGCACAGGCTTGTCACTCTTGACGGCAGAGTCGAAAGGCACATAAACCACCGAACTGTTGTGAATGCCTATCATCACATTGCGCTGTCCTTCCTGAAGCGCTTTCACCGCACTGACGCCGAGCATCGAAGCCAGAATTCTGTCTCCGGCCACAGGTGATCCGCCGCGCTGCAGATGTCCGAGAATGGACACGCGCACGTCGAATTCCGGATGTTCCTTCTTCACTTTATCGGCATAATATATCGCGCCGCACTTCGGGCTCTCGCTCACAATGACGATGCACGACTTCTTTGATTTACGGATACCGCGCCCGATAAAAGTGTCAAGTTGGTCGGCACCGGTGGAGTCTTCCGGAATGATCGCAGCCTCGGCTCCGGCAGCAATGGCGCTGTTCTGAGCCAGGAAGCCGGCGTCGCGCCCCATCACCTCCACGAAGAATATACGCTCGTGCGAATTGGCCGTATCACGTATCTTGTCCACACACTCCGTGATGGTGTTCAGCGTGGTGTCGTAACCGATAGTCAGGTCCGTCCCGTTGAGGTCGTTATCGATGGTGCCGGGAAGACCGATACAGGGCACATCGTATTCATTGGCAAACTCACGCGCTCCCGTCAAACTGCCGTTGCCGCCAATTACGACCAGCGCGTCAATGGCAAAACGCTGCATGTTCTCGTAAGCCTTCTGCCGACCTTCGGGGGTCATGAATTCCATGGAGCGCGCCGTGCGCAGAATGGTGCCGCCGCGACAGATGATGCCGCTCACATCTTCCGTGTGAAACTGCTTTATCTCGCCCTGGATAAGGCCCTCGTATCCTCTGTATATTCCATACACGCCGAAACCGGCCGCAATACCCGCTCTGGTGACTGCTCTGATGGCTGCATTCATACCCGGTGCATCTCCGCCGCTGGTCAAAATGCCTATGTTCTTTATTTTTGGCATAGAAATTTATCCTATATATTTATTTAAGTAGTATTTCCAAATGCAAATTTACGTTTTTTTACTTTTCCCACAAAAGTTTTCACGTTTTTTCTTGCCATTTAGATAAAAAAATGTATTTTTGCATAACGGAATACTAATTTTAAATCAATAAACGACCTAATGAAGCATTTATTTCTCTCCGCAATGGTGGTGCTCATGAGCGCCTTTGCGGTAGTATCATGCAAAGATGATGATGCGGTTGCACCTTCCATCTCTTCCGAGACAAATGCCGTCACCTATGTGGCGGCACGCTCCGTACAGACGCTTTACGTCACTGCGACGGTAGATTGGGCAGCAGTCACCAACGCATCGTGGATTCACCTGACTAAAGAATCGTTCGGAGCCAATGAAAACCGCGTGGTCTTCATCGTGGACGAAAATCCAAGCAAGGATGCACGCACCGCCATCATCACGGTGTCCTGCTCCGGAGGCAGCCACGTGTTCAACATCACGCAGGAAGGCGGCCACGCCGTGGATGTGCCCACCAAGAGTTTCAACGTCATCTCCGACGGCGGCACACTCAAAATCACCATGTCTGCCAACACGGCGGTTGAGGTGAAGGTGACAGAAGGTAGCAACTGGCTGGAATTCAAGGATATCAAAGGCATGGGCACTCAGTTCCCCTACATGATTTTTGAGGCTGCCGCCAACGACACAGAAGACGAACGCACCGCCACCGTTTTGGTAAAGGAAGAAGGTACGTCTGACGATAAGGCCATCACCCTCACGATGACCCAGAAGGAAAAGGATTTGTTTGTTCCGGAGGGCGACACGGAGTTTTCCGTAGAAGGCTCGGAAGAAAAGGTGATTACCCTCGACTTCACCACCAATGTGAGCTATCTGGAGAATATCTCCGCACCCTCTTGGATTACCCCCTATGTAGAGCCGAATCCGGAAGAGGCAACCAAGACAAATTCCGCGGTCAAAGGCCAGTTGAAGTACACGATTCTGAAGAATGCCGAGTATGAAGAGCGTGTCGGCACCATCACCATCGTTAAATACGGCACCGAGACAGAGATGGTCAAGTACACCATCAGGCAGTCGGGCAACCCCATCCTCACTATAGATCCGACGTTCATCAGCAGTATTGCAAACGGAATCACCGCTGAGAACAAGGTGTTTAACATAAAAGTGACGCAAAATCTGCCCGAATATCCCACTGCAACATCTTCTGCCGACTGGGCCGTGATTACTGAATCCGTGGACGGCTTCACCCTCACTGTGGATCAGAACGACAGCGGTGCAGACCGTACGGCCACACTCACCTTCTCCGATCCGAGCGGGAAAGCAACGCCTGTCGAGCTGTCGCTGAAGCAGAAGAAATAAACCTTCGCTCACACACATCAGCAATAACGAACGGCTGCTCCGGACACGGGGCAGCCATTCTTCTTTATGCCCCCAAAAGCCCTCTCTTCCCTCTTCCTTATTACATCTTACCTCATTTTTGAACCCTCTGACGACAGTCTGAGAAGCCTCTGAGGAGCCTCAACGGACATTGCGGACAAGCGTTTATTTATGTCCGTTCATTGATGAATTATGCATTGATTAAGGCTATGCCGAAAAAAAATATTTACAATGCAGTTGAGTCTGAAACGGCCCCTCAAAAACCTGGCCCGACTCAAACGATAAAATGGCTCGGCTCAAACGATCGATCGAGTCGGCTCACGCGATTTTGGGAGCTTATTCGCGTAGGGCTCAAGACTATGCTTTTTTCCGGACAACTATCAAACATACTCAAACTGTCCGCCCTAGTATGCCTGCTGTCTTGCCCTGAAAAACGTTGAATAAAAACCAACGTTTTTCAGGGCAAGACATTCCTCTCAGATAGTCAATGTATAATTGAACGGAAGATGCCAAGATGTTTTCTTTAAGTGGCAGGTTTGGCAAGAGGACATCTATCCTTGCTTCTTCATTCGTGAACTGGGACGAAAAGACAGATAAGTCTCCTTATGAGTTCGTCATTACTTATATCTTTCATACATTGTGAATTATAGTATCTCTCGTGCAATCCACGCACAGGCTTCAGCATCCGCGAGGGCGTGATGGTGGTTCTCCAGCAGATAGCCGCACTCCGCCGCCACAGTATGCAGTTGGTGATTCGGCAGATAAGGGAAGACGCGACGCGAGACACAAAGTGTGTCGTAGAACTCATAATCGGGATAATCCATCTGATAGACACGGAATACGGCTTTCAAACAACCTTCATCAAAAGGCTTGTTGTGAGCAACAAGTGGTAAACCTTCTATCAAAGGTTCTATTTGCGACCAGACTTTTGGGAATACAGGAGCATCGTCCGTATCATCGCAGCACAGCCCATGCACCTGAGAGCACCAATAATTATAATAGTTTGGCTCCGGCTGGATGAGTGAGTAGAAATTATCTACTATCTCTCCATTTCGGACAATGACTATTCCAACGGAGCAAACCGAAGAACGTTCTTTATTAGCCGTTTCGAAATCTATTGCTGCAAAATCTTTCATTTTGGGTCATCTTTGTCTTTGTTCCACATTCTCTTTATCTTACCGGCAATCTCCTTGCGAAGCCAACAGGGCCACACCTCTGCTGATGTCATCACGAAGCCAGAGTTCGTTCAGTTCTTTGAAGGATATTTTTTACGCGCCAGTTAGGGAGCAGAAATTTGCGCGTCCACGGGAGAAAATTTGCGGCCCCGTGGGAAAACGGATTTGACGTTGAATTTTCTGCAAGATCTGCAAACAACTCGTGACGGTTTTCTTTGTTTTTCTTTAGTATCTGCAAACAATGTTCTCAATACCAACTGATGTTGTCGGAGTAGCTGCTCTGCTTCTTCCACTTGAGTGCATCGGCCAGCATGCTGCTGTTGGCCTGGAACGTGAAATTATAAGAGGTATAGGGATAGAGCACCACAGAGCAACTCATGTTGAAGCAATGGAGGTCGCGGTTGAGCGAAGCGGTGGTCATGGAGAGCTTGTTCCTGTTGAAGTCGTAACCGGAAGAGAACGTGATGTTCCACCCGGTGGCAATACGCACATTGCCGGAGAAGTTCAGCGTGTGACTCAGGGCATAAGGATAACGCATCGTCTCCTTGTTGAATGTGCCGCCGGTGTTTTCACGCACAGTGATGCCGTAGCTGACGGAGAGACTCCAGGGAATGTTGAACTTCAGATAACCGTCGGCATCAATTTGATCTCCTCCCTCCTTGGGCTTGGCTCCGTGCTTGGCCTTCTCGCGCTCGGGATCGACATTGGGGTTGTTCGGATCGGGCTCCTCCCGCTCCTCTGCCTCCTTCTTGGCAAGTTCGTCCGTGTCAGCCTTCTTTCCCGTAAAGAAAGCTATCAGTTTCTTCAGCGTCCCGTTGTTGAACGTATAGCTGAGGTTTTGACTCATACCCTGAAAACGTCCGAAGCGCCCCTTACTCCACTCCGTATTGTCACCGACATAGGGATTTCCGTTCTTGTCCAACTCATAAGCGTATGTGGCAAACACCGCCGTCATGGAGAAGGTGTAGCTCTTGGACAATTTCAGGCGCAGTCGCGTGGAGAGGTCGCTCCAGGGACGCCGCTCCGCCGCCATATTGTAGGATAACGATGCGCCCAATTCGTCGATGAGCGATATTTTGCGGAAGCCTGTAGAATCCCTGTCCGAACGGATTTTCATCTCTATATTGTTGGAGACATCCATCGTCACCATGCCCGTCTTGCCCGATGGCGCCGTGCCGTAGATGCCGCCGCTGTAGGGGCTGTAGGTCACGGTTTCCACCTCACCGTTGGAATTGGTGCGCGTATAGGTCTCATACATGCCCCAGAAAGGCTTGGAGAAGTCGGGGGCATACGAGAAACTGACCGACGGCGTAAAGACGTGGCGCACGGCTTCTATCTTCTTGCGCATGAATCCTATTGTCGGGCGGTAGAAGCCGTAGAGCTTCGTGTTCATGGAGAGGTTCACGGAGAAATTGTAGGCATTGTAGAAGCCGTGCAGCGTGTCGCGCTTGACGGTCTGCTTGTCGGCGTCCCACGACTGCATCACCTTGCTGGTGTACATACGGTCGGTGAAGTTGAACGTCGGCGTGACGTTGATGTATTTGAACAGCTGGAACGTGGCCTGAATGGGAATCTGGTGCTGGAAGCCGTTGCGCCAGTCCTTGATCAGGCTGCTGTGGAAGAACTTGTTCTCCTTGGTGGTGATGCTGTTGGACAGCGTTCCCGTGTAGGCGACAGAAATCTTCTCGTACCACTTCTCTGCTCCGACCTGCTTCTTGCGTTTGAAAGGATATATGCGGGTGAGAGAAATGTTGAGGGTCGGCAACGTCACCGAGAGCGACGAGTCGCGCATGTTCTGCGACAGGTTGAACGCCGCCGAAAGCGTCAGGCCGATGTCGGGGAAGGTCTTGGAATAGGAAATGGACGAAGTGCGCGTTGACTGGGTGTAAGCCTCCGGGTTATACATGGAAACGAGGTTGTTTCTCTCATAATCGACAGAGGCGAAGTTCACGCTGGCAGAGAAACTCTGCGTGGGATTGGCTTTGGCATCCTGGCGGTGCGACCACGTGAATTTGAGAGAACGTGTCGTGGAGTAGTCCGGCATATTGCGCTCGCCCACGATGGTATTCTGGAAAGAGAACATCACGTTACCCGCATACTTATAGCGCACATTATATGTCGAATAGGCCGAAATGCCCCAAGAACCTTTCGTGTAGATTTCGCCCAAAAGCTTGAGGTCGAGATTGTCGTTGAATGCAAAATAATAGCCGCCGTCGCGCAGATAGAAACCACGCGAACTCTCATCGCCGTAGGTGGGCATGATGAAGCCGCTGTGGTACGACGAGGAGAAGGGGAAGAAACCGTAAGGAATGGCCAACGGCAGAGGCACATCCTCCACGACAAGATAGGCCGGACCGAACACCACCGTCTTTCCCGGACGCACTTTGGCCTTGGTCAGACGCAGGTAGAAATGAGGATGCTCGGCGTTACAGGTGGTGTAGCGGGCACGGCGTGCATACATCACGCCGGTGGAGTCGCGCTTGCTCTCCTCGCTCATCATGTAGCCTTCGCCCTGCTGCGTATAGACGTTGTGGATGAAGCCGCGGCGCGTCTTGAAGTTGTACGACATCTTGTCCGGATCATACTCGTCCTCACCCTGCTTGAAAACCGGCTTTCCCTGAACCACACCCGCAGAATCCGGACGTCCGTAAGCATGCACCGTGCTGGAATCCAGCGCCATATTGATTTCCTCCGCCGTCAGCTCCATGTTCTGATAATTCACCTTGCTGTCGCCATAGAGCCAGGCCCGTGAATTTTTGTAGTCAAAAGTGATGGAGTCCTGAGCGGAATAGACCACCGGCTCGTCCAGAGCACTTTTGCTCTTCTTCTTCACGGTGTCGGCAGCCACGGTGTCTTCAGCCAAAGTGTCCTGCAAAAGACTGTCTGCAGCAGCGGGGACAACGGAGTCCAGGGCCTCCCACATCTCCGGGAACATGGGCTTCATGCGATCATCGCCCGTGTCAGTCGGCAACTCCGTCTCGTGCGCCACAGTATCGGCCGCCGACTCCGTCTTCGGAGCGGATTGGACGTCGGCTGCCGCCATCATAACCATGAGGGCGGAAAACAGCAGGAATATGACGATACAAGCCTGTTTCACGGGCATGCTGCACGTTCATACGCGTGCGCACAATTATTCAAGGTGCAAAGTTACGTCTTTTTTCTTCATTTCGAAGTCATAGTGCACTTAAAAAAATAAAAAAAACACACTTCATTAAGAAAAGTGGTTCGTGATGGAGCTTGTTTCAAAAAAAAAGCGTACCTTTGCACCAGTTAAATTCCATTTATCTTTATGCATACAAAAAGCCAACTGGAGTCCATGACTATGGACGAACTGCACGCTTTGGCAAGCCAAATCGGTGCGGAATTGAGCAACGATAAGACCACACTCGTCTATAACATCATAGACAAGGAGAGCGAGCTTCCTCCCGTTCCCGCTGCTGAAGCCCCCAAGAAAAAACGCGGACGCCCCTCGAAGGCCGAGGTGGCTGCACGCGAAAAAGCTGCGGCAATGGAAGAAAAGGCAGAGAAAGACCCCGCAGAAAAGCCTGCAGAAAAAAACGAAGAAAAACCTGCCCGCAAGCCGCGCGCCAAGAAGAGTGCGACTACGGAAGAAAACGCTCCCGCCGAGATTAAGGAGGAGAAGAGCGCCGAAGCCGAGACGCCCAAAAAGAAACGCGCGACAAAAGCGGCCAAAAGCGGCAACGATGCCGAAGAGACCTTCATCGTGATACACGAAGTGCGTACCACTGAAGATATTCTGGCCGAGATGAGCACCCCCAAAATGCAACTGCAGGACGACACGGAAGATCTCACCCGCAACGTGGCGCCCAAAGCCGGAAAAACCCGAGTGGCGGAATACGATTTCGGCGACAGCATCAAGGGAGAGGGCGTGCTGGACATTCAGAATGACGGCAGCGCATTCCTGCGCTCCAGCGATTACAACTATATGCCTTCGCCCGACGACATTGCCGTCAACAACCAGCTCATCCGCCTCTATTCGCTCAAGACGGGCGACACGGTGAAAGGCACGGTGTTGCCGCCACAAAACGGCAGCCGTTTCTTCCAACTCGCCTCCGTGGACAGCGTCAACGGCTGCGAGCCCCGCAGCATCCGCGAGCGCAGCCCCTTCGAACATCTGACGCCGCTCTTCCCCGACGAGAAGTTCCAACTCTGCACCGGTCGGGGCGATAACCTCTCCGTGCGCGTGGTGGATCTCTTCTCCCCCATCGGCAAGGGACAGCGCGCCCTCATCGTGGCCCAACCCAAAACGGGTAAAACCATTCTGATGAAGGACATCGCCAACGCCATTGCCAAGAATCATCCCGAAGCCTATCTCATGATGCTGCTCATCGATGAGCGCCCCGAAGAAGTGACGGATATGGCCCGCACGGTCAATGCCGAAGTGATTGCCTCCACCTTCGACGAGCCTGCCGACCACCACGTGCGCATCGCCAATCTCGTCCTGGAGAAGGCCAAACGCATGGTAGAGTGCGGCCACGATGTGGTCATCTTCCTGGACTCCATCACCCGACTGGCACGCGCCTACAACACCGTGCAGCCTGCCAGCGGCAAGATTCTCACCGGCGGTGTGGACGCCAACGCCATGCACAAGCCCAAACGCTTCTTCGGCGCAGCTCGCAACATCGAAAACGGCGGCAGTCTCACCATCATCGCCACAGCCCTGACCGACACCGGAAGCAAGATGGACGAAGTCATCTTCGAAGAGTTCAAGGGTACGGGCAACATGGAACTGCAGCTCGACCGCACACTGGCCAACAAACGTATATTCCCCGCAGTCAACATTGTTCAGTCGAGCACTCGTCGCGACGATCTGCTGCAGGACAAGACGACACTCGACCGCATGTGGATTCTGCGCAAGTTCCTCGCCGACATGAACCCCATCGAGGCCATGAGCGAGATGAAGTCACGCATCGAGCAGACCCGAAACAACGAGGAGTTCCTGCTCAGTATGAACTCCTGACAG
>CADAVI010000006.1 GCA_902791295.1 uncultured Bacteroidales bacterium
TCGTTGTCCTCAAAGGTGAGGGTGGCCAGGCCGTAGTCGGCCTCTTCGGTGTTGAGATAGAGTTCGCCCACCTTATACACCTTCTCGCCGCCTATGACGGGCACAGCGTCCGTGTCAATCTTCTGTCCCCAAGGCTCGCCGAGCAGGAAGGCTACCTCACCGCTCTCCATCTGGGCGACGCTGACAAGGATCTCGTAGTCCTGACCGTTGGCGTAGTGCTTCACGACATAGTTGTTCTCTATGTTGTTGCGGGGCTGAGCGGCAGTGGTGACATTGCCGGTGGTGGCGGCTGCGGCGGTCAGGCGACCGCTGTTGAAGCAGTTCTTCACCGTGGTGGAAGCGTTGCCGGCATGGGCGATGGTGGTCACGTTGCCGGTACCGGTGATATGACCGGTGTTGTAGCAGTTGGTAATCACCGTGGCAGCCGAAGAGGCATTGGCCACAACGCCTGAGGTGAACGTGCCCGTGCCGGTGACGTCACCCTCATTGCCGCAGCGGTCGATGACGGCCGCACCGGAAGCATAGCCCACAACACCGCCGGAGTACTGCTTGCCACGCACTGTGGCGCGGTTCACACAATTCTGCACGGTGGAAGCGTTGGCATAGACCACCACGCCGGCGGCATAGCTACCCGTTGTGGTGACGGAGCCCTCGACCTTCACGTTCTGCACAGTGGCTCCCTTGGTGTAGCCGAAGAAGCCTTGGTAGGTGGCGTCGCTGTTGATATAGAGACCGGAAACGGTGTGCCCCTGACCGTCAAACGTGCCCTGGAAAGACTTCGACATGGTGGAGCCGCCAATGGGCGTCCAGTCGTAGTCACCCAAACTGATGTCGGCCGTGAGGACTGCTTTGTCGGTGTAGTTGGCGTTCACGGTGACGTCGTTGGCAAACCAGGCCAGTTCGGCGCCGGTGCCTATCTGATAAACGTTGCCTTCCTGAGCAGGCTCGGTCAAAGTCTCACCATCCCATGCGCCGGCGGGAGCCTCCTCCAGATTGACGGTTTCCACAATCTGATCCGGTGCATCGTCGGCCACGGTGATTTCACCGCGTACGGCCTGATAACCGGGAGCGCCTGCCAGATAAGTATAGTGGCCGTAGGAGATGGTGTAGGTGCCGTCGGTGTTGGGCTCAACGGTATTGCCGAAAGCGTCCTTCAGGTCAAGCGTGATGCCGACGGCGTTGCTGCTGACCGTCAGCGTGATGGCACGGGTGGCCTCCACGGTAAGGGAGAAACCGGGCACCACACCGAAGTAGGCGGTCTGAGCAATGGCTGTAAAATTGGGATTGCGGCCTATGTTGCGCCCAATCAGACGATGGTTGCCGATGGGATCACCGAAGCCGGTAACCTTCAGGACACCGTCCTTCACCACATAGGGCTCAGCCGGATTCCAGTCGGAAGGCACGGTGAAGGTGACGGCCTGCGTGGCGGGCGTGGAGGCGAACTGATATTGGCTGGAGGAGGCGGTGATGTCCGCACGGACTCCTTCCTTGTTGGCTTCGCCCAAAGCATAGAACGCCGTGGTGGCGCTGAAGTTGTGGATGCCGGCCAGTTTGTTGGCAGGATGCTGCAGTCCGCTGTACTGCACCTTCACACGGTCGCCCGGCTGAATGTGGGCGCTGCCGGTGAGATTGGTGATTTCGCGGTGGCAGGGTTTGGCGGTGAGCACCTGATATGTGCTGTTGCCGGCGGCGTCGGTGAGGCGCACAATGTTGCGACCCTGTGTCAGGAGCAAGGTGTAGCTGCCATCAGCATTGGCGGTGACACCCTCAGCGGAGAAGCCGCTGTAGGTGACGCCGGTCTCAGCGATGACGGGGCGGGCCATCGTGACACTCTCCGCACCCGTGGGAGTGAAGGTATAGGCGGCGCCGGCCTCCGTATCAAGATAGTAGAAGACGTCGCACTCTGCGTCCACATAGGGATGGGCGTTCTTCTTGGCGGGATCGTTCATCTCATTGATGAGCATATTGGGCTCCACGCCGGGTGTTGTGCCGCCCACCTTAACCACGAAGACACCCGTGTTCTCCGGCCAGACGGCGCCGTAGAGCGGACCGCCCAGGAAGGGACTGGCCGTGGCACCGCTGTAGTTGGAGAGATGGATGGCATCGTAGGTCACGAGGACGATGGCGGTGCCCTCACCCACGGCGGTCATCGTGTTCCAAGGATCAACGGAAGTGGTGTTGACGGCGAAGCGCACGACATTGTCGCTGGGCTGGCCGTTCTCGTCGAGCACGGTGTAGTGGAAGTCGGGCTCGATGAAGTAGTTGCCCGTGATGTTATCAACGAGCTCCCATGAACGCATACCCAAGACGTCGTAGGTGTCGCCCACAGACATCTGCTTGAAGCCCTTCTCGTTGATGTTGAGGAAGATGTCGCCGGTCTCGTAGCCGCCGTTGGCCTCGTTGCTGTGGTTGACCTGCTTGGGATTGCCCCCATAGTCGGCCGCAGTCAGATTGAAGGCTGGCATGTTAGCGGCATCGGTGCTGGCCGTGAACTTGCCGGCATGTGTCAGGCCGCCCTCCAACCAGGTGCGGAAGTTATACACCAGACCGTCGGCCAGGCGATAGGTGTACACCTTGCTGCCGCCCGTGGTCTCCACGCTTTTGGGCTCCACCTCGGGGAAGGCCCGGAAGTGGTTAAGTTTGGTGCCGAGGAAGAAACCTGCCTCAGCTGGCACCGTCACCGCGTAGTCCAGCCCCATGGGAACAGCACCGGAGATATTAACGTTGAAGGTGACCGTGCCACTCTTGAAAAGGTTCGCATAGCCTTCTTCGGCACGGGCTGCGGAGGGGACAAACTGCACGATGTAGCTGTCGCCATTGATGGCCAAGAAAGTGCAGCGTCCCTGAGCGTTCACACCCGTGGTGAGCACGCGGGGCTCCCCCATCTTGGACGATACACTGACGTCGCTGCTGTAGTCGGTGCCATAGGCCCATTCGCTATTGGTGGCAAAGGCCGTGCAGGTGAATACGTGCAGGTGAATACCGAGAAATCGGCAGCATCGCCGGACACATTCAGCTCGATGGTACCGTTGACGGTCGTGCCGTCGGTGGCGTAGGCCGTGAGCACATAGGTGCCCTCGTCGCAGGAGAACGTGTACTTGTTGGAGACAGGCTCGCCCACTTCCACGGGAGCGGAGGTGGTCTTGTTGACGAGCGACATCGTCTTGGAGACATTGTTCATCGTCACGGTCACATCCACCGCCCACAGACTCTGGAGGCAGCCCGCCAGAGTCAGCATAAGCAGAGTAAATGTTTTTCTCATTCCTTTAGTTTTTGGTTAAACTTATGTTGTTTCAATCTTTACCGTTTAGCGCCACAGATAGGCGAAATGCGCCGGGATGTCGCCGGCACGCACCTCCCACTTCTTCCTGCCCTCCTTAGAGTAGCAAATCACCTTGCCGGGATCGACAAAACTGGTGCCGTCGGCCACGTAGAGGTCGCCGTTGACGGGGTTCACGCTGATGCCGTAGGGCATCTTGATGTCACGCTCCGTGCCATCCTTGATGAATTTGTCGCACACGACCTGCTGCTCAACCACATCGACAATGCTGTAGGCAGCGCCGCGCCAGCCGTTGTCCAAATAGGAATAGTCATCGGCCAGGATGTAGAGCGAATCTCCGGCCAGACACATGCTACTGACGCCGACATCCACGCTGCCGCACACCTCCTCGTCGGCCAGGTCGATGATGTAGAGCTGGGAGGGCGTGTATTCGTAGTCGCCGCGACTGCTCACCCACAGCATGTTGTGGCTGTCAGCACGCAGGCGGTGCAGATTCACGGCCACCTCGATGCGCTTCACCTCCGTGAAGCTCTCCATGTCGATGACCGATACGGTGGTCTCGTAGTTGGGCGACATATAGCCTCCGGAATTGGCCACATACATGCGTCCGTTCACGATTTCCAGTTCGTCGGGCTGGAAGCCCACTTCGCAACGGGCCACCACCTGCAGCGTGGCCGTATCGACCTTGGCCACGTAGCCTATCTGGTCGTAGTCGGGACTGTTGGTCACCACAGGGCCGGCATAACTCGTGACGTAGGCGTAGTCGCCGTCGAACTTGATGTAGCGGCAGTTGGGGATGTTGATCTGTCCGATGCGGCGGGCGGTCCACTTGTCCATCACCTCCACCTTGTTGGAGCAGTTGATGACGGCATAGAGGCGACTGCCGTAGATGGCGAGGTCGTTGCCCACGTCGCCCAATTCCTTGGGCACCTCGGGGTTGGCTTCACCGTAGATGTTGCGGTGGTAGATGCCGGTGCGCAGGTCCATATAGTCAAGCGTGCACTTGTTCGACCCCATGTTGCCTTCATTGAGCAGATAGAAGCCCAGAAGCCCCTGAGCCTGCTCCTCCTCGGGCATCGGCTGCGCCACGGGCACGCTCTCCGAGAGAATCACCACCTGGTCCTCACGGCAGCCCCCGAGCAGCGCCAGGGCAAGACAGAATAATATCACGTTCAGAATTCGCACGACAATATACCTTTAAAATTACGTCCCGGCATGGGATAGTTGAGTACCACGTCGTATTGTTGGTCGAAGACGTTGTTGACCTCCAGCGTGGCCGCCAGGCGCACATGACGCAGGCGCAGGCCGTAGCGCAGAGAGAGGTCGTGGGTGTACCAAGGCTGCTCATAGTTGGCCAGGATATTGCTCGAACCGTGGTAGCGCTCACCGGTGTAGATGAAACTGTAGTTGAGCATCAGGTCCATGTTGCGCCGCATGAGCCACGTGAGCGAGCCCATCGTCGAGGCGGAGTGCCAGGGAATATAGGCTATCTGTCCGCCCCAAGTGCCGGCTTCAGGGTCATTGTCCTTCGGATCAGAGAAGTCCTGCGCCTTCTGGTAGGTATAGTTGCCGCCCAGCTCCAGTCTCCAGGCAGGAGCGAACTGCCAGTCTGTCTTAAACTGGAACTCCGCACCGAGAATCTCCACGTAGCCCAGGTTCATCATCATCCAGCGATACTGGCTGCTGCCCTTGGGCACGGCGACAATCTTATTGTCCACCTGGTTGAAATAGCCGTCGGCCTTGAGCTCCAGGCGGCGCAGCATGCTTCTGTCCCAGGCGTGCTTCCACGTGACGCCCACGTCGTATTGCGTGGTGTATTCCGGTTCGAGGAATTTGTTGCCCATGTCGGTGTAGTAGAGGTCGTTGAACGTCGGCATGCGGAAAATTCGCTTGTAAAAGGCCCGCACCTCAAGGTCCTTGCTGCTCCTGAGCGGCGTCATGCTGAGAAACACGGAGGGCGTGCAGGCGTTGGTGTTGTCGCTCATGCGGTCGCGGACAAAGGTGCCCAACACCGAAGCCATCAGCTTCAGGCGCCACCACTCGTATGCCGCAGCACCCGCCAGGAGCACCGTGTGGCGCGACACGAAGTCCGCGCCCTGCAGGACGCCTTTCAGGCCGTTCCACTGATAGTCGGCGCTGAGCCCGACGTCCAGCTTGCCGCGACGGCGCGCCGAGGCCACCTCCATGTCATCGAAAATGATGTAGTGGTTGGCCGTGCTGACATAGACCTCCTGTTGGCGGAAGGTGTTGTCCACATAGCGCAGCGTGGTGTCGGGATTGAGATAGCGCATCTTGTCCCAGGCGTATTTGACGTTGAACTGGCTCTCCAGCCTGCCGTCCAACCAGGCTTTCTGTGAATGACTTTGGATAAAAAAGTTGCGGTCCCACTGACGCTGGGCGTGCTTCCACACATTGTTGACGATGGCGCCGGGGATGCCGCGCTCGGAGTTGTAGAAATAGGCCTTCACGTTCCAAAGACCTTCGTCGATGTTGCCCTGCACGTAGGCTTCCACGCGTTCAGCCTGAATGTCGCCGTTGTTGCGCGTGGCCGTCGTGTCCCACATCACCTCGCCCCGCTGATTGACGCGCCGGTAGCGGAAGTCGTACTTGCCCGTGGCATCGGTGAACTCGGCACTCAGGCTGCTTGTCACTCGCTTCGACCATTTGTGTTCCCACAGGCCGGCAAGATTCTTCAGGCCGAAACTGCCGCCGCGCGCCGTGAACTTGAAGTTGTTGCGCTCTCCCTCCATGAAGAGCGGGCGACGGCTGCGTAAATAGAGCGTGCCGCTGGAGCCAAAGTCCTTGGCGGGTT
Organism: uncultured Bacteroidales bacterium; assembly: GCA_902791295.1. Taxonomy (GTDB): domain Bacteria; phylum Bacteroidota; class Bacteroidia; order Bacteroidales; family Bacteroidaceae; genus Physcousia. Next base: position 6,093 of record CADAVI010000006.1, read on the forward strand.
GGAAGATGCTGCTTTTCTGACCGTTGTAGAGCGTGATTTCCTCCAGGTTGTCCATCGAGTATTTGCCCAAATCGACGATACCATTTTGCGCATTGCCCAGCTGAATGCCGTCGTAGAAGACACCTAGATGATTGCTGCCCATGGAACGGATATTGACGGTCTTCATGCCGCCCACGCCGCCGTAGTCCTTGAGCTGCACACCGGAGAAATAGCGCATGGCATCCGCCACGCTGTGGTGGCGCAACGCCTCCAACTGCGCGCCCGACAGTGTTTGGCCCTCTATCACGGCCTCGGCCTTGGAAGCACGCACCTCCACCTCGCCGATACGGTGCACATCGTCGGAGTCGTCCTGCGCATGCACGGGAGCGCACATGCACATAATTAAGGACAAGGCAAAGCCTAAAACACTTTTTCTCTTCATTCTTCAGCACCCGTATCCGCGCGGGCCGTCAGGTCTTCTTTCTGCTTCACGGCAGGTTTTCTGGCTTGTCCCCCACTTGCGCGCCTTCCCGAAGCCGGAGCCTCAGTGGCTTGTGTTGCGCAATGAAAACGGGACTTACAGCTGCGGGACAGCTCGGGACTTCCACCCGATTCCCTTTTACCGCCATCGCTGGCGCACCGTAAATCTGACCGCAAAGGTACGGAAAAAAGGTTAAAGGTTAAAGGTTAAAGGTTAAAGATTTCGGGTTAATCTCCATTTTTGTCCTTCAAAGGCATGTTTTGGATACAAAAAAGGAGCGGCACGTCAAAATGCCGCTCCATAATCCCGACTGTCTCCGGGAGAAAAACTGCCTATAGTTCGTACTCCAACATGGTGAAGGAGTAAGGCGGCATCTTCAGCGTGAAACGCTCTCCGGTCTCCACACGCTCAGTCTTGGGGGAGACAGGCTGATGCTCAAAATTATTCTCATCGCCGGGCTTGCCTTTGAACACTGTCTTGAGTGCCTGACCCTTGGGAGAGAAGCGGGAGAGGTCTATGGCAGCTTTCCCGGACTTACCGGAGGCGTTGCAGAGCTTCACATAGAGACGACGCGTTTTGACATTGAGTATGACGCTCTGCTCCTGCAGTGCTCCGTCGCCATTGACGGAAACACAGTCGCCGTAGAAATACTGACCTGCCGACTGTCCGAACATCTGCTGCACATAGTAGCTGCACGTCAGATAGGGGCGCTCGTTATCGAAGTAAATCAGATTGGGATTCCAGTTGGTGGCGCCTTTGCGGGCAAAGAGCGGCGCATAGCTGGTCATGCACACTACGTCGCCGTTGCGCTCGACATGCAGGAGATAAAGCGCCTCGGCAAGGGCATCGATGAGTTTCTTGTCCTTGGCGGCATACTCGCCCAAATAAACCTTCGTCTTACGGTCACGGGGATATTTGTCGTACTGACGCGACTTGAGGAAGTAGTCGTGCTTCTCGTAGTAGTGCTCGTCGAGAATCGGCAGGCCGATTTCTTCGGCCAGTTTCCATCCTTTCTCGAAATCCCTGTTGCCCGGATGGGAGCCGGGGCCGGCGGTGCCCACGATGACAATCTCGGGATGAGCCGCCCGGACGCGCTCGTAGATATACTTAAAACGCTCGATGAATTCCGGCGAAATGCGCTCCTCATTGCCGATGCCGAGATACTTCAGGCCGAAAGGCTCGGGATGGCCGGCCTCAGCACGCTTGCGGGCCCATACGGAGGTGGCGGGGTCGCCGTTGGCCCACTCGATGAGATCGAGAGCATCCTGCACCCATTCGTCCATCCGGTCCATCGGCACGGCGTCCTGGGCCTGTGTCTTCATGTTCCATCCGCCGCCGGCACCCTGACAGCTCACGCCGCAGGGCAACACGGGCAGGGGCGCCATACCCAGGTCCTCGCACAACTGGAAATACTCAAAATAGCCCAAGGCCATCGACTGATGGTAGCCCCAGCAGTTTTTCTGTCCCTGACGGGCCCACTTGGGTCCGATGGTGTTCTTCCAGCGATAGGTGTTCCACATGCCGTCACCGCCGCCGTGGATGATGCAACCTCCAGGGAAACGCATAAACGCGGGATGCAACGCGGCCAAAGCCTCAACGAGGTCCTTGCGCAGGCCGTGCCCCTTGTAGGTGTCTTCAGGCAGGAGCGACACATCATCGATGTCCACATCGCCCGTGTTGAGCATGATGAGCTGCAAAGCGGCATGTTTGCTGTCGGCGCCGGCCACAAGGTGCAGATTGTAGGCGTTCCACACGGCGTCGGCGGAAATCTCCACAGTGTCGTCGGCCAGGACTGCGAACGGCTTGCCCTTGCCCTGCGGCTCGGTCAGCACCACGCGCATCTGCTTCTTTACGCCGTCGTGGTTGCGCAGACGCAGGGAGAAATCATATGCGGCGCCGGCCTTCACGCTGATGCCGTCGAAGCCGCCGTTCTGGATACCGAAACCCGTCCAGCCCTTATAGTCGTAGTAGTGCCCCACGCGCTCCGTGTGAAGACGCATGAAGGTGGGGCTTCCGAAACCGCTGTTCACGGGCTGGATGTAACCCAAGGAATGACCGTGGCGCACGGTCTTCCACGCCGTGCCGGGACCCCAGCCGTCGCGCTCGTTGGGGCTGTATTCGAAGGAGCCGTTTTGCACGAGTTCGGCATTGAGGCCGCCGTCGGCTGCGTGGCTGATATCCTCAAAGAAGATGCCGATGAGATGATCACTGATGGCCTTGCCGCCGGCAGGGGCCTGATACGCTTCCGCAGCACCCGCCGAAGCGGAAATGAGCAGAAAAAGAAGAGCGACAATGTTGTTGTATTGCATGTTTTTTTACGATTTCACACTGCAAAAATAGGAAAACAATTTCAAATAAAGAGGAACGACCCTCTTATTTTATTGTTTTTTAGCAGTCAAGCCTGTTAAATACTGTTCAATTACGACATTTTTTCCTGATGAATCCTGTTTAGTTCCGCATTTTTTGTATCTTTGCAATCGGAAGTCATAAAATATGCGTCACGAGGACAGGGAACAATGACGAAAAAATCATTTCTTCCGGCGGTCTTTGCCGCCGTTGCTCTCGCCGTCTGCGCGCAGCAGACGCCCCGCCGCTCCCTTGAGGCGGAGCAGTTGCTGCGCTGCCTGCAGTCCGTAGCGGGCGAGAAGACGCTGTCGGGCACTATGGCCGACGTCAGCTGGAATCTGAACGAAGCCAAATGGGTGAAGCGGCACACCGGGAAATGGCCCGCCCTCTGCGGCTTCGACTACATCCACCACCCCTACTCCGCCAAAGGAGGATGGATTGACTACACGGACATTGACGAAATCACGTCGTGGAACAGTCAGGGCGGCGTGGTCTGCATCATGTGGCACTGGAACGTGCCGGCCAACCAAAGCGGGAAATACTCATTCTACTGGGGAAAAGAGGCGGACAAGACAAGTTTCGACGTGCGCAAAATCTTTGAGCCCACAAGTCCGGAATACCAACAGATGATTCGGGACATCGACCGGATAGCGTCGTATCTGAAACTGCTGAAAGAAAAGCATGTTCCCGTCCTTTGGCGACCGCTCCACGAGGCGGGCGGCATGTGGTTTTGGTGGGGCCGGGATCCCGAAGCATGCAATGAACTGTGGCGCATCATGTATCGCCGCTTCCGGGCCGAGGGACTCGACAATCTCATCTGGGTGTGGACACAGGCCGCAGCATGGAGCAAGCCCTACAGCGACGGCTACAGATGGTATCCGGGCGATGATTACGTGGACATCGTGAGCATTGACGTCTATAACAACGGCAGCGCCGACGACATCTGCAACTCCTGCTACAGATTTCTCCGGGATTCCTCCCCCTCCAAACCGGCAGCACTCACAGAGTGCGGCAATGTCCCGCCCATCAGCCGCCAGTGGAATGCCGGGGCCAAGTGGCTCTGGTTCATGCCCTGGTACGACCACAGCCGGACCGCCAATCCCGACAGCCGGGACTTTGCAAGCACGAAGCACGGCAGCTGTGACGCCGAATGGTGGCGTGAGGCCTTTTCCAACGATTTCGTCCTCACACGCGACAAGATGAAAGCGCTGCGACGGAAAACGGCCAAATTAAGCAGCAACAAATAAGCAATTCTTAAATCAAAACAATACCGATTATGTTTGGACTCAGGTTACAGGAAATCATCATTATCGCCCTGGTGGTGCTGTTGCTCTTCGGCGGCAAGAAAATCCCCGAACTGATGAAAGGACTCGGACGCGGCGTGAAGAGTTTCAAGGACGGGCTCAACGAAACCTCCGCCCCCGAAAGCGCCAAAGCAGAAGATAGCGAACAGACCGAAAAAAAGACCGAAGCGTGACCTTCTGGGACCATTTGGACGAACTGCGCAGCGTCATCATCCGCGCCCTCATCGCCGTGGTGCTGCTGGCTGCGGCGGCCTTCTCGCTGAAGGAGCCGCTTTTCGCCCTGCTGCTGGCGCCGACCCACAGCGACTTCTGCACTTACCGAATGATCGGGGCCGACACGGACTTCAGCCTGCACCTTATCAATACGGGACTGACGGAGCAGTTCATGACCCACATGCGCACGGCGCTCTACGCCGGATTGCTGACGGCGTCACCCTACGTGCTCTGCGTGCTTTTCCGCTTCATTTCGCCCGGGCTCTACGAGAACGAGCGGCGACTGGGCACACGACTTGTCATCGGCGCCTACGCGATGTTCATCCTGGGCACGCTGCTCAACTACTTCATCGTATTCCCGCTGGCTGTGCGCTTCCTGGGCACCTACCAGGTGAGCCCCGAGGTGGGCAACATGCTCACACTGCAGTCATACACAGACACGATGCTGGGGCTGGGGCTCATGATGGGACTCATGTGCGAGCTGCCCGTTGTCTGCTGGTTGCTGGCGCGCTATGGATTCATCAATTCCGGGATGCTGCGCACATACCGGCGCCACGCCGTTGTTGCCGTTCTCTTCGCGGCCGCCGTCGTCACCCCCACAGGTGACCCCTTTTCTCTTGCGGTCGTGAGCCTGCCCATATATCTTCTCTACGAACTGAGTATTTTCATCACACACCGCACCAAGAAATATGCTTAAACGCACAAGACAAATCCTCGCCGCCCTCTTCTTTGCGGGCATCACGCTGCTGCTGCTTGACGTCTCGGGCACTCTGTTTCACTATCTGAGCTGGATGCCCAAAATGCAGTTGCTGCCGGCCATTTTGGCTGCCAACCTGGCCGTTGTGGCCATCATCCTTGCTCTGACCCTGCTGCTGGGCCGTATCTATTGCTCCGTCATCTGCCCCCTGGGCGTGATGCAGGATCTGGCGGCACGCCTCAACCGCAAGCGTAATCCCTACAGCCTCTCCCCCGCCCTGTGGTGGCTGAGACTAACGGCGTTGTGCGTCTTCGTCCTGCTGATTGTAACAGGGCTCACGGGCGTTGCCGCCCTCATCGCCCCCTACAGCACCTACGGACGTATCGTGACACATCTCATCCAGCCCCTCTGGATCGGTGCAGACAACCTGCTGGCGCTCGGAGCGGAGGCGGTGGACAGTTACGCCGTGTCAGAGGCCGACTGGGTGTGGTACGGATGGATGCCCCTTATTGTCACCTCGCTCACGCTCATCATCATTGCCGTGCTGGCTTACAGGGGCGGACGCACATGGTGCAACACCGTATGTCCCGTGGGCACTGCACTGGGCTGCGTCGCACGTTTCTCGCTGCTGAAGGTGCGCTTCAATGAGGAGCAATGCATCGGCTGCGGTAAATGCTCGCGTAACTGCAAGGCCGCCTGTATCGACTTTAAGACCTACGACATCGACTACTCGCGCTGCGTCACCTGCGGCAACTGCATCGATCTCTGCCCGAAAGGCGCGCTGAATTACGGTCTTGCCGCAAGCAGCAAAATAAAGGCGGAGAAAGAGAATACCGTGGACAGGAGTAAACGCCAATTCCTCATCGGCACCGCTCTGTTGGCCGGCACCGCTCTGGCTCAGGAAGAGAAAAAAGTGGACGGCGGACTGGCCGAAATTGTGAACAAAGCGGCGCCTGAGCGACAGACACCGCTGACACCGCCGGGCAGCCTCACGGCCCGCAACATGACCGAGAAGTGTACCGCCTGCCAGCTCTGCGTGTCGGAGTGTCCCAACGACGTGTTGCGGCCCTCGACGTCGCTGGAGCATTTCATGCAGCCCACGATGGGCTATGAGCACGGATACTGCCGTCCGGAGTGCGTCCGTTGCTCCCAAGTGTGCCCCACGGGTGCCATACGTCCCATCACCAAACAGGAGAAATCATCGCTGCAAATCGGCCATGCCGTGTGGGTGAAGCAAAACTGCGTGCCCCTGACCGACGGCGTGGAGTGCGGCAACTGTGCCCGCCACTGCCCCACCGGCGCCATCACGATGGTGCCCTCCGACCCCGACGATGAATGGTCGCTGAAAGTGCCGGTGGTCAACACGTCCACATGTATCGGCTGCGGCGCCTGCGAGAATCTCTGTCCGGCACGTCCGCTCTCTGCCATCTACGTTGAGGGACACGAGATGCACCGGGTCATTTAATATCCAATCACAAAAAAAGTATACACCATGAGCAAGCATATCGAACGACGCGACTTCCTGAAACTCTTCGGCGCAGGAGTCGCCGGCGTGACCGCCGCCCTCACAGGGTGCAGGCCCAAGACCGTAGCAGGCCCCATCAAGGACGACTACAGTCAGTTGCAGGAAGCCCGGGGAGACCGGATGACCTACCGCAAAAACCCCACCACGGGCGACAAAGTGTCGCTCTTGGGCTACGGCATGATGCGACTGCCCAACAGGGAAGACGGCGAGATTGACCAGGAGGCCGTCAACCGGCTGGTGGACTACGCACTGGCCCACGGCGTGAACTATTTCGACACATCGCCCGCCTATTGTCGCGGCAACAGCGAAAAAGCCACCGGCATCGCCCTCTCCAGACACCCGCGCGATTCCTACTTCATAGCCACGAAACTCTCCAACTTCAACCAGGCTACCTGGGGACGAAGGGAGAGCATCGATATGTTTGAGAACTCGCTCAAGGAACTGCAGACCGACTACATCGACTACTATCTGCTGCACGGATGCGGCATGGGCGGCATGGACAACCTCAAGGCACGCTACCTGGACAACGGCATGCTCCACTACTGCATCGGACAGAGACGGGAAGGGCGCATCCGCAACCTGGGATTCTCGTATCACGGCGACGTGGCCGTGTTCGACTACCTGCTCTCCATCCACGACCAGGTGCACTGGGACTTCGTGCAAATCGAGCTGAACTACCTCGATTGGGACTACGCCAACGAAATCAACGACCGCAACACCGATGCACGCTATCTCTACGCCGAACTGCAGAAGCGGGGCATCCCGGCCGTCATCATGGAGCCCCTCCTGGGCGGCCGTCTGGCCAACATCCCGCAATACCTCATGGAGCGCATGAAACAACGTGACCCCGATGCCAGCATCGCCTCGTGGGCATTCCGCTACGCCGGCACGCCGGAAGGGGTGCTCACCGTGCTCAGCGGCATGACCTACATGGAACATCTCAAGGACAATCTGCTGACCTACTGCCCCCTGAAGCCCGTCACGCCAGAAGAGGAAAACTTCCTATACGACATCGCCTACCACATTGTCAACGTGAAACTCATCCCATGCAACGACTGCAAATACTGCATGCCCTGTCCCTACGGCGTGGACATCCCCGGACTCTTCGTGCACTACAACAAGGTGAAGAGCCACGACCGTCTGCCCGAAAACGCTCAGGACAGCGGATACGCCCGCTTGCGCCGTGAATTCCTTGTGGGGCAAGACCGCAGTGTGCCGCGACTCCGACAAGCCGCTCATTGCATCGGCTGCGGGCAGTGCAAACCTCATTGTCCGCAAAACATCGACATACCCGAGGAATTGCACAAGATAGACGAGTTTGTGGAGAATCTCAGACAAAACACATAAATTATATAAAAATATTTCGTACCTTTGCACAAAGAAAGCAATAGAGCGGAATGAATATATACACAAAAACGGGCGATCGGGGCGAGACCTCCCTTGTGGGCGGCAGGCGCGTGAGCAAATGCTGCCAGCGCCTTGAGAGCTACGGCACATTGGACGAACTGAACGCCCATATCGGTCTGCTGGCCGCCGAGGCCGAAGGCATGACGCTGCCCGGCGGCTTCATCCGCAAGCTGCAGGACGACCTCTTCACCTGCGGCGCCTATTTGGCCTCGGAGGACGACCGCTGCCCCTGCATCGGCCCTGAGGCCGTGAGCGCACTGGAAAAGGAAATCGACCGCATGGAGGCGACGCTGCCGCCACTCCGGAGCTTCATCCTGCCAGGCGGGTGCAAAGCCGCGGCCGAGGCCCACGTGTGCCGCACCGTGTGCCGGAGGGTGGAGCGCGAAGTGCTGCGTCTGACAGACGAGGGCATCCGGGTGGAGCCTGCACTGCTCTGCTACTTCAACCGCCTGAGCGACTACTTCTTTGTATTAGCCCGCGCCCTCAACAGGGAGGCAGGACACGAAGAACGCTGCTGGCAGCCGAACAAAGACAAAAATAACAAAACACATACGCATAATGAAAAAAAATCTTGAAACCATCTGCGTACACGGCGGATGGAAACCCTCCAAGGGAGAGCCCCAGCAGCTTCCCATCTGTCAGTCCACCACTTTCCGCTACGAGACCTCCGAGCAGATGGCCCGTCTGTTCGACCTGAAGGACGAAGGCTACTTCTATACCCGTCTGGCCAATCCCACCAACGACGCCGTGGCCAAGAAGATTGCCGCCCTCGAGGGCGGCGTGGGCGCCATGCTGACCTCATCGGGGCAGGCCGCCAACTTCTATGCCGTCTTCAATATCTGCCAGGCCGGCGACCATTTCGTCACCTCCAACTGCATCTACGGCGGCACCTACAACCTCTTCGGCGTGACAATGAAGAAGCTGGGCATCGAGTGCACCTTCGTCGATCCCGAATGGAGCGACGAAAAGATTGAAGCCTGCTTCAGACCCAACACGAAATGCTTCTTCGGTGAGACCATCTCGAACCCCGGCGGCAACGTGTTCGACATCGAACGCTTCGCCAAGATGGCGCACCGCCACGGCGTGCCCCTGATTGTGGACAACACCTTCGCCACGCCCATCAACTGCCGCCCCTTCGAGTGGGGCTGCGACATCGTGACCCACTCCACCACCAAGTATATGGACGGACACGCCACACAGGTGGGCGGCTGCATCGTGGACTCCGGCAACTTCGACTGGGATGCGCAGAGCGACAAGTTCCCCGGACTGACCACGCCCGACGAGTCGTACCACGGTCTGACCTACACCAAGGCCTTCGGCAAAATGGCCTACACGACCAAACTTGTGGCACAGCTCATGCGCGACCTCGGCAGCATCCCCGCGCCCCAGAACTCCTTCCTGCTCAACCTCGGACTGGAAACACTCGCACTGCGCATGAAGCAGCACTGCGCCAACGCACAGCGCGTGGCCGAGTGGTTGGAAAAGAATCCCAAGGTGGGCTGGGTGAACTACTGCGGCCTGCCCTCCAACAAATACTACGCCCTGGGACAGAAATACATGCCGGGCGGCTCCTGCGGCGTGATTGCCTTCGGCCTGAAGGGCAGTCGCGAGGACGCCATCCGCTTCATGGACAACCTGGACTTCATCAGCATCGTGACGCACGTGGCAGATGCCCGCACCTGCGTGCTGCATCCGGCCTCACACACCCACCGGCAGCTCTCCGACGAGCAACTGCGCGAGGCCGGCGTCGCTCCCGACCTGGTGCGCCTCTCCGTGGGCATTGAAAATGCGGAAGACATCATCGCCGACCTGCAGCAGGCCATGGACAAGATGTAAACATACTTGTATATTATATAAGGAAAAACGCTGAAATCAGCGCCGGCTCATCCGTCCGGCGCTGATTTTTGCTTACTTTGCAACCGGGTTGCAACAAAATTGTCCTACCTTTGCAGCGAAAAACAAAAAACAACCCAAACATTCACCGACCATGATACTGGACTGGATAGAAAACTATTGGCACGCTCTGCTCATGATGAGCGCAGAGATGGCCCCGTACCTGCTCCTGGGATTCTTTATCGCCGGACTGCTTCGCGTCTTTGTGCCCAAGACCATGTATTCCAAACACCTCGCACCGCGCAATATGAAGAGTGTGGTGAAAGCCGCCGCCCTGGGCGTGCCGCTGCCGTTGTGCTCGTGCGGCGTGATACCGACGGCTGTGGGACTCCGCAAAGAAGGCGCCAGCCACGGCGCGTGCACCAGTTTTCTCATCGCCACACCGCAGACCGGCGTGGACAGCATCGTCGCCACCTACTCGCTGATGGGGCTGCCCTTTGCCATTGTGCGTCCGCTTGCGGCGCTCTTCACCGCCATATTCGGCGGCTGGCTGACCAACACCTACGCCCGCGAAGACGAGAAGCACTCGGAAGCCAGCGCCGCCGACGGCGACGATGCTTCGTGCGACTGCGGTTGCGAAGGACACCACCACGCCCACGGCTGTTCGTGCGGAAAGGAGAAAGACGCCCCACACAGCTTCGGCAGGAAAATGCTGGGGGCCCTGGACTACGCCTTTGTGGACATGATGCAGGACGTGGGCAAATGGCTGGTCGTCGGCCTGCTCATCGCAGCGCTCATCACCGTGGCCGTGCCCAACGAATGGCTCGCCGCGCTGCATGACTACAAACTGCTCAACATGCTGCTGGTGCTCGCCGTGGCCATTCCCATGTATGTCTGCGCCACCGGCTCCATCCCCATTGCCGTGTCGCTGATGGCCAAGGGGCTGACACCGGGCGCTGCCCTGGTGCTGCTGATGGCCGGACCTGCCGTCAATTCCGCCTCCATGCTCGTCATCGGCAAGGTGTTCGGCCGGCGCACGCTGTGGCTCTACATCCTGTCCATCGTCATCGGCGCCGTGCTCTTCGGCCTGGGTCTCGACTATCTCCTGCCACAAGAATGGTTTGCCGTGCAGAGCCGCATCATGGGCGCCTGCCACCACCAGGCGGCGGATCTGTCTGCGACGGACTGGTTATGGATGGGACTGCTCGCCGCACTGCTCGTGAACGCACTGGGACGCCAGTGGTGGAGCACACGGCACCACAGGCACGAGTGCCGCTGCCACGAACACCATTCGGACGAAGCACGCGAAACCGTTGTCTATAGTGTGTCCGGCATGAACTGCAACCACTGCAAGGCCAACGTGGAACGCGCCATAAGAAGCGTGGAGGGCGTGGAAGACGTGGACGTGAATCTGGCGTCAGCCACCGCGACCGTCACCGGTCGGCACGACAGCGAAGCCCTTATCCGCCAGGTGAAGAGCTTCGGCTACGAGGCTGCACTCAAAGTCTGAGGCAGCGGTCGCAGATGCCGCGCACCAGCACGTTGGTCTCCTCCGCACTGAACCCCTCCGGCACGGGAACGCGGGGCACGGGGACGTCGTGGAGGCAGATGGTGCGGTGGCAGCGCTCGCAATAGAAATGCACGTGCTCGTCATCGTCCCCTTCGGTGTGACGGCTCAGGCAGAGCTCATACTTGACAATGCCCTCGCCCGTCTCAATGGAATGCACCAGATGATGCTCACGGAAGAGCGTCAGCACACGGAAAATGCTGGACTTGTCCAATGTCAGCAGGCTGTCCTCCAACTCCTTCACCGAAACGGGATGACGCAGTGAAGCCAAAGTCTTCACGATAAGGAGCCTGTTGACCGTCGGCCTGATGCCGTGGCTCTCCAGCAATGAGGTATGGTCCTTCTTCTCCATTTCGCGGATTTACCCCGCAAAGATAACTAATTTTATCCTATATACCGCCGTTTTTCGCCAACTTTCATCGGAAAAGATTGCCTGTCTGCATTTTTATCCTTATCTTTGCAGCATAAAGCAAACAAAACAACATCACACAATGAAAAGATTTCTCTTTTGTCTCGCTGCCGCTGCCGGTCTGCTCTCCCTGTCGGCCCGCACCGTTTACGATTTCAGCGTGAAGGACGCCGACGGCCGCACCGTCTCGCTCTCCCGCTACAAAGGCAAGGTGCTGCTCATCGTCAACACCGCCACACAATGCGGATTCACGCCGCAGTACAAAGAACTGGAGGCCCTCTATCAAAACTATGCGAAAGACGGACTGGAGATTCTCGACTTCCCCTGCAACCAGTTCGGAGGCCAGGCGCCTGGCACGATGCAGGAGATACGTCAGTTTTGCACGGAAAAGTATGACACGCATTTTCCGCAGTTTGAAAAAATCGACGTCAACGGCAGCAACGCCTCGCCGCTCTTTACCCATCTCAAATCGCAAAAGGGATTCGGCGGCTTCGACCCCACCGACCGCATCGGGCAACTGCTGGACAAGATGCTCAGAGAGAAGAATCCCGACTACGCCAAGTCGTCGGACATCATGTGGAACTTCACCAAGTTTCTGATTGACCGGGACGGCCGGGTCGCAAAACGCTACGAGCCGACGGAGAAAATACTGGTTATTGAGGCTGACATCAGGAAATTTCTGCAACAACCGGCAAGCTCCAAGAAAAACAAACGCTAAGCCCACTGTCCCACAATTCACACCCCAATGGCACAAAAACGATTCCACCGCCACTTCCCCACCCCGGGCACTTCATTCTACTGGATTCTGTTCGTTTACCTCATCGTGGGATGGTTTTATCCCGCTGTCGGACTGATTGCCCTCATCTGCATGATAGGGCCCGTGGTCACCGCAATATGGCGCGGACGATACTGGTGCGGCCACTGCTGTCCCCGCGGCAATATGTACGACCGACTGCTCTCCAAGTACTCTCCCCATCGCCCCATTCCGCGCTTTGTGCGCACCATAGGCTTTCGTCTCTTCATGGTGGTGTTTATCTTCAGCATGTTCGGCATCCAACTGAGTCGGGCCCGATGGAGCGAAGGCGGACTGGCCTTGTGGGGCGACATCGGCCGCGTGTTTTGGACTATTATACTCATCACGACCGTGGTCGGCGTGGTGTTGTCGTTTATCTATGCACCGCGCACCTGGTGCTCCTTCTGCCCCATGGGCACCATCTCCTCGTGGGTGGCGCCCAAAGGCGGCAAGCTGCCCTGCTGCTTCACGGCGGTCCGTGTGGCCGACACCTGCCAGATGAAGTGTAAAAGCTGCGCACGGGTCTGCCCCATGCAGCTCACGCCCTATGAATCGCGCGGGAAGAAGGAAGGCTACCTTCACCCCGATTGCCTCAAATGCGGCAAGTGCGTGCAGGCCTGCCCCACCAAAATTATGACGCTATGATATTTTGCTTCTCCGGAACAGGCAACACCCGTTGGGCAGCGCAGCATCTGGCCGAAGCCACCGGCGAACGCCTAATCTTAATGACTGACGCAAATGTGTCCTACAGCCTCGCACGCGACGAGCGCATCGGTTTCTGCTTCCCTGTGCACGGATGGCAACCGCCGCGCCTGGTGAGGCGATTCATTCGCAGTCTCGCCCTGACTTCCGAACAGGCGCTCGCCTCACACTACTGCTACGCGCTCGTCACCTGCGGCGACAGCATCGGGCTGACCATGGAGATGCTCAACGATGAACTCGCGAAAAAAGGGCTGTACGCCCACAGCACGTTCTCACTGGTGATGCCGGAAAGTTATGTCTGTCTGCCCTTCATGTACACCGACACACCGCAGCGCGAAAAAGAGAAAATCGACAGAGCCGCCATTGACCTGGACAACTATGCGCGCCTCATCACCGGGCGCCGGAAAGGCGAGCATCACACCGTGCGCGGCTTCATGCCGTGGGTGCTCTCGCACGTCATCGGCGCCTACTTCAACAGCCGGATGATAACAGACCGGAAATTCACCGTAGATACGGAACAATGCATCCATTGCGGCCTGTGTGCAAAAGTGTGCCCGACAGGAGACATCCGAATGGCGGACAACGATGGAGGTGCTTCCTCACCGAAATGGATGCACGACGGACGCTGCACCTGTTGCCTCTCCTGCTACCACCACTGCCCGCGCCATGCCATCAACTACGGGAACATCACCCGACGCCGTGGCCAATACTATTTCGGACACCCGCAATAGAGCGGATGTCCGATGTCTGTCACAAATAAAAGATGCCTAATACTCGTCCTCGTTGAAGAGGAAATCCTCCTTTGTGGGATAGTCCGGCCAGAGATCCTCAATATTCTCGTAAATCTCACCTTCATCTTCCATCTCCTCAAGATTCTCTATCACCTCGAGAGGAGCTCCGCTGCGCACGGCGTAGTCAATAAGCTCCTCACGGGTTGCAGGCCAGGGAGCATCTTCGAGCTTAGAGGCCAATTCCAATGTCCAATACATAATGTTTGTGCTTTTCTATGAAATATTTATGTTAATTATACTCTTATTATGAGATGTCTACCAATTGACGATATAGTTTTGCTTGGTCAGTTCCGGGTCAAACAATGCAATGCCAAAGTCGTAAAGGTCAAAAGTGACCCGGGTGCGTCCATCCTTCCGAATGCGCTGCCAGGCCACTCTGTTGTCCTGCAGGTGGTCTAACACCAACATGGCATCGGGCGAGAGTTGCTTAGCCACATCAACACTCCACGACATCGCGTGAATGAAGGGGCGGTCTCCGCACCAGTTCTTCAAGCGAAACAGCAAACGCTCACGCTTGCGCTTGACCATACGCTGCCAGCAATTGCCCCTGAGTTCCTTTTCAATATCATCGTAAGCATAGTAGTGGTTGCTTTCATAGATGACGTCACGCAAAAAGGTGTAGGCAAACGGAGAATGCACACCGTAGCCCTTGCGATGACGAAAACGCCGAAGCCATATCAACGGATGGTGTATCATGAGGAAACGCTGTGACGAGATTGCTGCGGCAGCCCGCAATGAGGACAGAAGTTCATGTCGTCGCTGACGGGCGACCCGCACTCGGGACATTTGGGGCCGACGGCGTCAAAGATATGGCGGTCGTGAATGAACTGAGCGGAAACAATGCCGGTCGGCACCGCCAGGATGGTGTAGCCAAGAAGCATCACCAGCATCGAGAGCATACGCCCGAGCGGCGTGGCGGGAGCGATGTCGCCATAGCCCACCGTCGTCATCGTCACAACCGCCCAGTAAATGCTCGACGGGATGTCGCGGAACTGCGAGTCCGGCCGGCCTCCCTCTATCATAAACATCAGCGTCCCGAGGGAAATCACCATGATGACAACGAAGAGGAAGAATACCATTATCTTGCGGGAGGAGAGGATAAGGGAGCGCATCAGGCGGTCGCCCTCTTCAAGGAAAGAGAAGAGTTTGAACACACGGAACACACGGATGAGACGGAACGTGCGCACAATCATCAGATAGCGCACCGGACCGAAAAACCATCCGATGTAGAGCGGCAATGTGGCCAGCAAATCTACAATGCCGAAGAAAGAGAATATGTAGCGACGCGGCTCATGCGAACACCAGATGCGGCAGAGATACTCCAGGGTGAAGAAGAATGTGAAGGCATACTCCATCACCTCAAACACCTTCTTGAGGACGGGCGGGAGTCCCTGCATGCTCTCCACCACCACCAGGAGAATGGACAGCACAATGGCCCACAGCAACACCACATCGAACAGTTTTCCTGCCGGTGTGTCGCTATAGAAGATGATGCGATAGACGCGCGCCTTCAGCTTGCTCAAATGCTCTTCATTACCTGCCCTAAAGTACTCTGCAAACCTCATTTTATTGGAAGGAATAGACCACGTCCATTATTTTTTTGCCGATTTCGTCGGCAGCCTCCATCGTTGAAGCCTCGGAATAAACTCGGACAATCGGCTCCGTGTTCGACTTGCGCAGATGCACCCAACGGTCGGGGAAGTCAATCTTCACGCCGTCGATATCGGTGACGCTGACACCGGGCTCGCTCTCGTACATGGATTTCACCTTACGCAAAATGGCATCCACGTCCGTATCGGGCGTGAGATCTATGCGGTTTTTAGCAATCTGATAGGACGGGTATGTGGCACGCAGTTCACTGGTTTTCATTCCTCGCTTGGCCAGGTAAGTCAGGATGAGCGCTATACCCACAAGCGCATCGCGGCCGCTGTGGGCTGCAGGATAAATGACACCGCCGTTGCCTTCGCCGCCGATGACGGCATGGGTCTCCTTCATCTTCGTCACCACATTGACCTCGCCGACGGCCGCTGCCGTATAGCGACAGCCGGGGAAACGCTCCGTGACATCCCGCAGCGCGCGTGTAGAAGAGAGGTTGGACACCGTGTTACCGGGTGTGTGCTGCAGGATGTAGTCGGCAACGGTGACAAGCGTGTATTCCTCGCCGTACATAGTGCCGTCCTCGCAGAAAAGAGCCAAACGATCCACATCGGGGTCAACGACGAAACCGATGTCCTGTCCGCCCTTCTGCATGAGGGCCTTGATGTCGCCGAGATTTTTCTCCAAGGGTTCGGGGTTATGCTGAAAATCGCCGGTAGGCTCCGTATAGAGTCCGGTGACATGGCGCACGCCGAGTTGCTCAAACAGCTTGGGCAGGATGATGCCGCCAACGGAATTGACCGCATCAAAAGCCACGTGGAAGTCGGCTTTCCGGACAGCCTCCACATCGACCAAATCCAAACCGAGTACCATATCAATATGTTTCTGGTCGTAGCTGTTGTCCTCGCGGTAGCTTCCCAGATGATCGACATCGGCATAGGTGAAGTCTTCTGCCTCTGCTATGCGCAGCACTTCCTCTCCTTCCTTCTTATTCAGGAACTCACCTTCGTTGTTGAGCAACTTCAATGCATTCCATTGGCGGGGATTGTGAGACGCCGTGAGGATGATGCCGCCATCGGCACCTTCCATCGTGACAGCCACCTCCGTGGTGGGGGTGGAGGCAAAGCCGATATTGACCACATCGAAGCCCATGCCCATCAGGGTGCCGCACACCACATTCTTCACCATCTCGCCGGAAATACGGGCATCGCGTCCCACGACAATCTTGTTGGAGCCATTCGGACGAGTGCGGCGTATGAGCGTGGCATAAGCCGAGGTGAACTTGACAATATCGAGCGGGTTTAAAGTGTCACCCGCAGCACCTCCAATGGTGCCGCGGATGCCGGAAATAGACTTAATTAAAGTCATAAGGCGAAAATAATTTGATACAATTTACTTCTCTGCTATTATTACAATGAAATTCTTGGCAGGAACATTCAGACTGATGCTCGTGCCGTCGGCCTTGAGCACGCTCTCCTGGGGAACGATGGCATTGGGATTATCCACCGTATTCTCCAAGTCGTAATCGGAAAGGTCGAGCGTGATAGACTTCACAGCACCGATTTTCTTGATGCCCTTGAGGTCGATGCGCACGGTCTCGGCCTTCTCCTGAGTGTTGACCACCTTTACAATATACTGACCCTTCTTGCTGTCAAGACAGGCCTGGGCAAAGACGCCGTCCTCACCCTTCGGAGTGGGATTGGAGAGAGAGGTGGCGAGCACGTTGGTACCCTTGTTCTGAGAGAAGAGGGCCTGCACCCAATAAGAGGCGGTGCGGGCAGAACGCAGGTTGTCGTACCAAATGGCATCGGGACGCCACTGCCAGCCCTTCACATGAGCAAAGAGGGGAGCATAGGTGGCCATGTGCACCACGTCGGCATTCTTCTCCAGGTTCAGCATGAAAGCAGCCTCGTAGATGGAAGCGCCGGCATGATTATACTTCTTGCCCTTGTCGTGGCAGGCATACTCACCGGCAAAGACCTTCGGGCCCTTGCGGTCGTACTCATCGTAGCGGTTCATCTGATTCTTGAACCAGTCGATGTTGCGATAGAAATGCTCATCGACCAAATCAACCTTCTGCTCCTTCATGGCCTCCCAGCCGATGTCGAAGTTATGACCCTCGGAGTCGGGGCCGGAAGTGCCGATAATCTTGATTTCAGGATGTGCCTTGCGCACGGCGTCGGCCACAATCTTCACACGCTTGAAGTAGGGCTCGGCCCATTGCTCGTTGCCAATGCCGAGGAACTTGAGGTTGAACGGAGCGGGATGACCCATCTCTGCACGCAGTTTGCCCCACTTGGTGTTGACGTCGCCGTTGGCAAACTCAATCAGGTCGTTGCAGTCGTCGATGAAAGGCTTCAGGCCGGCCTCAGTGGCAGGAGCGTGGGCGTCCTCACCGTTCTGGAACTGACACACCATGCCGACATTGAGCACGGGGAGAGGCTCCGAACCAATCTCCTCCGACAACAGGAAATACTCGTAGAAGCCGAGACCGTAGGACTGGAAATAGTCAGGATAGTAGCGATAGGTGAAGGTGGACTCCCAACGGTTCTTGTTGAGGGGACGGTTCTCCACCGGGCCCACCGTATTCTTCCACTGGTAGCGGGTGTCCATTGTGGCACCTTCCACAATGCAGCCGCCGGGGAAGCGGAACACGCCCGGACGCATGTCGTAAAGCGCCTGAGCCAGGTCCTTGCGCATACCGTTCTCATGACCCATCCAGGTGTCCACGGGGAAGAGCGAGATATGCTCCACATCCATCACGCCGTCGCCGTTGCGGCCCTTTTCCGAACAGAGGAAGAGGCGCAGGTTGGCATCCTGCATGTTGCGGGGAGACTTGAGCACCACGGAATACTTCTTCCACTCGGAAGAGGTCACCTTAATATCCTTCGAAACGAACTCCTGGTGCTCCTCCAGGCCGTATTCGTTAATCAACTGGACACGCAACGTCTGGGCCTTTCCTTCGGGAACACGGGCCCACACGCTGAAACGGTATTCAGCATCACGCTTCAGACCGATGCCGAAGAAGCCTTCGTTCTGAAGACCGGTCCACATGTCGTTGTGGCCGGCACAGGAGAGACGCACGTAATGGGGATTCTTGTCGAACGGGCCGTCGTTTTTCACCTCAACCTTACCGAAAGCCTGCCATCCCATAAGATGGTCGGGAGAGAATTCGAAAGAACGGTTTTTCACCAACTCGCCGTAAAGACCGCCGTCAGCAGCATAGTTGATATCCTCGAAGAAGATACCGTACATCGTGGGCTGAATCGCACTGCCGGGCTTGGCTGCCTCGACAGTCACCACATTGTCCTGAGCCGCAACGGGCATCACCGCCGAAAAAGCAGCACAAAGAAACAAATTCTTTAATTTCATGATATTTATTTTAGTGTTTATGTGTCTACAACGTCCCAAATATATAAAAAAGTTGAGAGTTGCCGCCAACACGTCAG
Source organism: uncultured Bacteroidales bacterium (assembly GCA_902791295.1). Lineage (GTDB taxonomy): Bacteria > Bacteroidota > Bacteroidia > Bacteroidales > Bacteroidaceae > Physcousia. The sequence goes on from CADAVI010000006.1 coordinate 25,185, forward strand.
AAGTTTTTTTTGGAAATAAGTGTTTTTTTTGTATTTTTGCACACGAAATGCAAGTAGAAGACCGTTTGAAGCGCCTCGTGAGCGGGCAACGTATGCCCCAAGCTCTCCTTCTGGCCGGCAGCAACAACAGCGATGCCCTGGCCATGGGATTGAGGCTTGCCCGCGCGCTCCTGTGTGTGAAACAAAACGGAGAGATTTGTGAGGATTGCCCCGAGTGTCACATGAGCCGTGAATGGGCCCATCCCGACCTGCATTTCACACTGCCCGTCTATAAAAAGAACGCCAGCGACCACCCTACCACCGACCCGTGGCTGCCGCTTTGGAGGGACTTGCTGAAAGAAAACGGATGTCCCAAGTTGGAAGACTGGATGAGCAAGATTAAAGCAGAGAACCAACAACTTACCATCTACGTTAATGAAAGCGATCTCTTGCAGCAGAAACTGCAACTGCATGCCTCAAGAGGCGGCAGGCGCGTGGTGCTCATCTGGCTTCCGGAAAGGCTGATGGAACAGGCGGCCAACAAGTTGCTCAAACTGATTGAAGAGCCTCCCGCAAAAACACACTTTATCCTGATTACGGAAGAACCGGAGAAGGTGCTCGGCACCATTCAAAGTCGCTGTCAAAGGATTGATGTGCCCGATCGTGAGCAACGCACCGGCAGCGAGGAAGAGCGTCTCTTTTTTGACCTTTTTGTACAGTTGATGCGTTTGGCCTACGCACGAAAAATACGCGAACTGAGAGCTTGGAGTGAAACTGCATCCCGCTTGGGAAGAGAAAAACAATGCCGAATGCTCTCCTACTTCCAGCACCTGCTCAGGGACAACTTCATCTACAACCTGAAACAGCCTGAGATGATTTCGCTCACGGAAGAGGAATATCAGTTCAGCGGGAAATTTGCACGTTTCATTAACGAAAACAATATCATCCCCATCACGGAAGAAACCGACCGTGCACAACGGGACATCACCCAGAACGTAAATGCCAGAATGGTGTTCTTCGACTACGCCCTGCACATCATCGTTCTGCTAATACAATAAATATTAAACCTCATGAGCGAAGAACTGACATATAAAAGCGGCGCCGGACGCGGACTCTCGGGAAAGGGCTGGCACGTGGGACACTATTGCCAGCACAATGTCTTTGACTACCTGGCCGACCTGCCGGACAACCAGGAGGTAACGGATTTGGTGGAAGTCCAGTTCAAGAACACCCGAAAAGGGTATTACCACAACATCAATCACCTGGAAATCAAGAAGGGTGACTGCGTCGCTGTAGAAGCCTCTCCCGGACACGACATCGGCATCGTCACGCTGACCGGCAGACTGGCCCAAATGCAGATGCTTAAGGCCAGACTCAGGAGCGAAGACGAAATCAAACGCCTCTACCGCATCGCCACAGACGCAGACCTCGAAAAATATGAGGCCGCAAAAAAGCGTGAGCACAAGACAATGATTGAGTCCCGCCAATACGCCAAAGACTTGGGATTGGAAATGAAGATTGGCGACGTGGAATATCAGGGCGACGGCGGGAAGGCCATTTTCTATTATATTGCCGAAGGCCGCGTGGATTTCCGCCAACTCATCAAAGTGTTGGCAGAAGCCTTCCACGTACGCATTGAGATGAAACAAATCGGCGCACGCCAGGAAGCCGGCCGCATCGGCGGCTTCGGCCCTTGCGGCAGAGAGTTGTGCTGTGCCACCTGGATGAAAAACTTCCAAAGCGTGGGCACCGCAGCAGCACGCTTTCAGGATCTCACTCTCAACTCGCAGAAATTGGCCGGACAGTGTGCCAAACTCAAATGCTGTATGAATTACGAGGTGGATCAGTATATGGAAGCCTCCCGCAAGTTGCCTCCGAAGGATGCCGTACTCAGCACCCAGGACGGCGACTTCTACTGGTTTAAAGCGGATATCCTTGCCGAAAAAATCAGTTACTCGAGCGACAAACGTCTGGCCGTAAACGTGACAACCATCCCGGCAGAGAGAGCGTGGGAAATCATCAACATGAACAAAAAGGGTGAAAAACCCCGTTCCCTGGAAAAAGACGGCAAGAGCACAGCGCCAAAGCCTGTGGATTTGGCCACTCAGGAAGACCTGCACCGTTTCGACGATGTGCTTAAGAGTAAGCGAAAGAAAAAGAAAAAGAAAAAACATGGCACGGGTCAGAACAATCCCAACGCTAATCCTCATCCTGACACTGGCGCTCAATAGCTGTCGGGAGGGGGTGCGCTATCATCGCTTCTGCAGTTTGCCCCAAGGGGAGTGGAGTCACCGTGACACGCTTTCTTTTGTGCCCGACAGCAACAGCATTGGGGACAATAAACGATTTTGGATTGAAGTACGCCTCGATTGCGACTTCCCCTATGCCACATTACCGCTTACGGTGGAACAACGCGGCGAGCGAATCGGGCAAAGGGACAGCCTGACCATCCCGCTCAGCGGCGACGGCAGACGGCTCAACGGCAACGGGTTAAGGCTGCTGCAATACCGCCATGGCCCCTTCAAACTGCAGCCCAGCACCAAGGAAGTGCGTATTTGGCACAATGCCGGATATGTAAGGCTCATCGGGATTCGCGATTTAGGACTGGAAATCAGACGGTCACAGCCGTAATCACTTATGCTGCGAGCGTCGGCGTCCGGCGTCCATCCTGAGAAAGATAAACAGTAAGAGGGTAAATCCCCACAAACTGCTGCCGCCGTAACTGAAAAACGGCAACGGTATGCCGATGACGGGAGTCAAACCGAGCACCATACCCACATTTATAAATAGGTGGAAGAGGAATATGCTCAACACACAGTAGCCGTAGACTCGTCCAAATGTGTAGTATTGATGCTCTGCCAAAACAATAAGTCGCAATATCAGCGCCAAAAAGAGCAACAACACAGCACAACATCCCAGGAAGCCCTCCTCCTCTCCCACGGTGCAGAAGATGAAGTCCGTATCCTGCTCGGGAACATATTTGAGTTTGGTCTGAGTGCCGCGCAGGAAGCCCTTACCCCGAAGTCCGCCGCTACCGATGGCTATCTGTGCCTGTATCACATTGTATCCTGCCCCTCTCGGGTCGTCCTCCAGCCCGAGCAGGACTTTGACACGGGTCTGCTGGTGGGGCATCAGCACATCACTAAGCACATAATCCACGCTGTAATAGAATCCTGTGCTGATCAAAGCGAAGAGGGCGATGTAGAAATAACGCAATATTTGGTCCTTGAAAGAGAGAAGTGTCAAATAAACGATATCTGCGGCCAGCACAAGAAGCACAATCCAAGAAGCATTGAAAGGCATCACATACCGGCTGAACAGCATGGCACACACAATCACCAAAAGACCGCTGAAAAAAAGGCGGAAGAAATCGCTCCGGATTTCTCCGTATACCCATAGGAGCAGGGAGGTAAAGACATGGATGAGCGAGAGCACCATAAACTGTCCGGTCATGGTCTGCTGCCCCCCCCAGAAAGGCACCTCCGCATAACGCGCCCCCACGACAAAATACGTGACAGCCGCCACACCGGCAAAAAGCACGCTGCCCGACATGCCCTCGCGGTAACACATAAGAAAAAAAGCCGTATAAACCAGCGCGCTACCCGTCTCCTTCTGCATGACAATCAAACCCATCGGAATAATGAATACGGTAGCGGCCATCAGCAATTGAGGCCATTTTGAAAGATTCATTTTGTAACCGTCGATGAGTTTGGCCACACAAAGCGCCGTGGCAAATTTTGCGAACTCGGCCGGCTGTAACTTGAAACCACCGCCAACATCAATCCACGAGAGACTGCCCTTCGTGTCATGCGCCAGAAACGGAGTCACCAGCAAAACCGCCATCATACCAATATAAAAGATATAGGACAACGATTCTATGATATGCTCGTCAATGCTCAGCACCACCACAGCCAAAATGAGCGCCGTGGCAATCCACATCAACTGCTTGCCGCTGCGGCTGGCAAAATCGAAAATGCTGCCTCCGGCGTCATAATCATAACTGGCACCACAAACGCTGATCCAACCCAAAGCCATCAGAGACACGTAGAAAAGTACCGTGACCCAATCCAGCGACTGCCATATTGAAATCTTATCTTTATTCATCCTCCGTCTGCTTAATGATGTGACGTGCCTGAAACGATTGAGCCCGTTCTTCCGACGAAGCAGAGAGACGGCCGTTGATATACTGTTCCATCATCAGCGCTCCGATAGGCACTCCGTAGGTGGCACCCCACTCTCCGTTCTCCACATACACACAGATGGCAATCTTGGGGTCATCCTTCGGGGCGAATCCCATAAAAGCGGAATGGTCACGTCCGTGCGGGTTTTGTGCCGTGCCGGTTTTACCGCATACCTCATAATCAGATGTCTCGGCCGAACGACACGTGCCACCGGTCACTGCGCGCCGCATGCCCTCCACCACATAGTCGTAATATCTCCTGTCCACCATCGTGTAGCGTCGCGTCCGGTAAAGCGAGTCCAGCGGTTCGTCCTGAATGTGCTTCACCACATGCGGTGTGATAAACCAGCCCCTGTTGGCGATGGTGGCACCAAGATTGGCAATCTGCAAAGGCGTCAGTGTCACCTCTCCCTGACCGATGGAGATGCTGATGATAGTCAGCCCGCTCCACGCACCGCGATAGGCTTTGTCGTAGAACGCCGCATTGGGAATCATGCCGCGCTTTTCGCCGGGAAGATCCACACCGAGAGCATATCCGAAGCCCATCGACACCATGTAGTCCTTCCAACGCGTCATCGCATCCTGCACTGAGGAATATTTGTGGCGGTTGCCAAACATATTGTACAGGCCCCAGCAGAAAAAGGCATTACATGAAGTAGCTATAGCCGGCTCTAACGGCAGAGGGGCTCCGTGGGCATGACATCCCACCGTGAGACCGTGAAAATGAAAGCCTCTGGAACAGGGATAAGCGGTGGAAGGAGAAATGATGCCCTCTTGAAGGAAGGTCAAAGCCTGACTCGTTTTGAACGTACTGCCCGGAGGATACATACCCATGATAGCCCGGTTGAGCAAGGGTTTGTTGACGTCCTGGCTAAGCAGCATATTATTTTTGCCTCTCTGACGACCCACCATGATTCTCGGATCGTAAGTCGGCGAAGACACCATACAGAGGATTTCTCCCGTCTTGGGCTCAATGGCCACAATGCTGCCCTTCTTGCCCTCCATCAACCGCTCGCCGAGTGCCTGCAAATCAGCGTCAATGGACAAAGTGAGATTCTTACCCGGCACAGGCTGCCTGTCAAATTTGCCGCCCTGATAATGTCCCTTGATGCGCCCTCTGGCATCGCGCAGCAATATTTCCTCTCCCTTGACGCCGCGCAACTGCTTCTCGTATTGGCGCTCCACACCGAGTTTTCCGATGTAGTCGCCCATTCTGTAATAGGTGTCGGATTCAATATCTTTGGGACCCACCTCACCCACGTCGCCCAAGATATGCGCACCGATGGGACGTTCGTATTGCCGGATTGCGCGTTTCTGCACATAAAATCCCGGATAATGGAACAGTTTTTCGCGGAATCCGGAAAACTCCTCCACCGAAAGCTGCGACATGAACAGCTGTTGTGTGTAGCGACTGTAACCGGGGTTACGTCTGGGGTCTTTTATCTCTGCCATCCGCTTGATGTACCACTCTTTGTCGATGCCCAAATCCCGGCACATACTCAACGTGTCCACACCCATCTGTTCATTCATCACCACCATGATGTCGTAAGCCGGCTGATTGTACACCAGGAGCTGTCCCTTCCGGTCGCGAATGGCGCCTCGGGCAGGATACTGCACCCGATGATAGAAGGCGTTGCTGTCGGCCTGCGCGCGAAAATCCTCACTCATGAGTTGCAGATATAAAAGTCTGCACATATAAACCGCCACGATTCCCACAGTGACGGCTGCCAGCACCCACTTCCTGCGCTCGAAATCAAAGTTTTTTTCTTCTGACATAATCCACCAGAAGGGCAAAAGCACAAGAAAACAGCAGGGACGAAAGCGCGGACAAAAGCGTGCCCTGAATGTCAATCAATCTGAAATCTTCCAGAAAAAAGAAGACTGCATGATGCAGCGTGAATATCAACACCGTGTAGAAGACAAACTTCACCGCACCCATTGAATCGGGCGAAGGATACTGAGTTTCCGTTAGGTTTTTTCCGACAAACAGGCGTAACATCGGACGTTGCATGAAAGCAGCAAAAGTGAGCGCGGCGGCACCGATACCGGGAGTGCCCGAGAACATGTCCTGAACGAGCCCCGCCAGAAACGCCGTCACCGTCAACCAGACAGGAGAGAAGCCATAGGGTGTCCATACAACGATAAGCGGTGTTAACAAAGGAAACGCATAGATTCCCAGATGAATGTGGTTCAACACCAGCACTTGGACGGCCAGCAACACCAATACTTCAATACACCTGCGCAAGATATCCATATTCCTGACCGCGTTAATCGTTTTTCACCACCATCACGTCGTCCAATCGCGCTATGTCGGTGGACAACTGCACAAACAGACGGAAACTCAAGCCGTCGGGCGCGGTGCCGACTCGGATAATACGCCCCACAAAGAGTCCCGCCGGGAACACCTGCGAATAGTTACTGGTCTCGATGGCCATACCCTTTTTTACCCGAGCATGGGGGGGCACATCGTCCATCGCGGACACCAGCATATTGCCGCCCTGCCAATGAAGATAACCTATATAGCCCGAACCTCGGATGCGACAGGTGATGTTGCTCTGGGAACTGAGGATACTCATCACCTCAGCGTGATGCTGAGTCACCTGAGTCACGATGCCCACGATACCCGTACCGCAGACCACACCCATGCCCTCGGCCACGCCGTCAGCCGCACCCCGATCGATGGTCAGTGTGTTGTCCAAGCTGCGAACGCTGCGCCCGACCACTTTAGCCGGAATCAGGTCGCAATTACGCAAACTGTCCGCCATCATGCGCTCGGTCTCCGTACTGTCGTGATCCAAGCGGGCAAGAGCCGCTCTCAGATCTGCTATCTGCTTCTGCATGATGACGTTGCGTTCAGTCAACTTTCTGTTAACTTCCGGCATGTGAGCATAACTCAACAGTCTGCTCTCAATCGCCTGCACGCTGACCACCACGGCATTGACCTGCGTAAAGAACACGCTGCCCTGATAGTGGTTGCCCCGCACGACAAGTGTCAGACTCACGCCTTCCAGCAGGAGGAACACAAGCCAATGGACTTTCCTGACAAGAAAGGTGATAAATGCTCTCAACTACATCAAGAAGGGGAAGTGGTTGATATTCTTGAGTACCACACCGGTGCCTTTCACCACACTGTGGAGCGGGTCCTCGGCCACATGGAAGGGGATGTTGAGTTTGTCCTGGAAACGCTTGCTCAAGCCGCGAAGCAGAGCACCGCCACCGGTCAGCCAAATACCGTTGTGCACGATATCGGCATAGAGCTCGGGCGGCGTGTCTTCCAATGCTGCCAGAATGGCCGTTTCTATCTTGGCGATGGTCTTCTCCAGACAACGGGCCACCTCCTGATAGGTGACACTGACTTCCATGGGGAGCGCCGTTATCTTGTTGGGGCCATACACCACATAGTCTTCCGGAGCCTCGTCGCCCAACTCGGAGAGGGCGCTGCCCACATGGATTTTGATACGCTCCGCCATACGCTCGCTGACACGCACGTTGTGCTGACGCGACATATATTCCTGAATGTCTTCGGTAAACTCGTCACCGGCAATACGCAGACTCTTGTCCGTCACGATACCGCCCAGAGAAATCACGGCCACCTCCGTAGAGCCGCCGCCGATGTCCACCACCATATTGCCCTCCGGTGCCAGCACATCCAGCCCGATGCCTATGGCAGCCGCCATAGGCTCATATATCAGGTATATCTCACGGCCACCGGCACGCTCGGCGCTGTCACGCACGGCGCGTAACTCCACTTCCGTCGAACCGCTGGGCACACCGATGACCATACGCAACGACGGTGTAAAGAGATGACGCCCCGTATCGGCCATTTTCAGCAGACCGCGCATCATCAGCTCACAGGCGTTAAAGTCGGCTATCACGCCGTCACGCAACGGTCGCACCGTGCGAATGTTCGGATTAACCTTCTCATACATCATTTTGGCCATCTCACCCACGGCCAGCATGGCACCCGAATGGCGGTCCATAGCCACCACACTGGGCTGATCCACCACAATGCGTCCGTCGCTGATGATGACGGTGTTGGCGGTGCCGAGGTCCATTGAGACCTCTTTGGTAAAACTGAAGAATCCCATATTGTCTTTCTACCTCCTCATTGTCTTTACTTTGCAAAATAGGCGTGGATGGCAGTGTCGTAGTGGCTGCTGACACCGAAAGCCTGCTTGGCGAACCACTTGCGATCCTCGATATCACTCTCTCCGTTCTTCTTTTTGAGTAAATCCAGCAAAGGAGCATATTCGGCTTTGGAGGGCACGATGATAACATCCTTGAAGTTCTTGGCGCCGGCACGGATGAGGGAAATACCGCCGATGTCTATCTTTTCGATGATATCGGCCTCAGAGGCACCGCTCTTCACAGTCTCCTCAAAAGGATACAGGTCCACGATAACCAAATCGATGGCAGGGATTTCGTAGCGCGCCATCTGCTCCTGATCGCCCTCGTTCTCACGACGACCCAAAATGCCGCCGAACACCTTAGGGTGCAGCGTCTTCACACGACCGCCCAAGATGCTTGGATACGAGGTCACGTCCTCCACCTTGGTGCAGGGAATGCCCAGGCTCTCAATGAAAGCCTGCGTGCCGCCTGTTGAGAGCAACTCCACGCCTTGAGCGTGCAGAGTCTTGAGAATTTCGTCAAGTCCGTCTTTGTGGAATACGCTCACCAGAGCGCGGCTGATTTTTCTTTTTTCTGCCATGATTGGATATGGATTTTTTGTGATTGAATATTTTCGGGCGCAAATTTATAAAAAAAAGAGGAGTTAGTCCCTAAGCTTCCGCTAAAAAGGAACGCAGAAAAGATATTTTTTATATTTTTGCATCCGTAACACCCCTATCGTATGATCAACAGACTCTTTTTTTCTTTACTCACCACCACCCTCTTTACGTTTTCTTCTTATGCTTTGGAGCGCCGCGATTCGCTCCTGAGCGACTGGCGTTTTCATTTAGGCGAAGCCGAAGGCGGTGAGTCCGAACTCGTCAGCGACAGCAATTGGACGGCGGTCAGGATTCCCCACGACTGGGCCATCACACAGCCCTTTTCGCGCACTTACGACCTGCAGAAGGTGGCCGTCAAACAGAACGGCGAATCCGTCGCCACCTGGAAGACGGGCCGTACGGGCGGACTGCCCTGGGTGGGCACCGGCTGGTATCGCACCAGATTCGCCACACCCCGTGATGCCAAAAAAAAGGGCCTGCGTATCAACCTGCTCATCGACGGTGCCATGTCCCATTCGCTCGTGTTCCTCAACGGGCAGCGCATCGGCATATGGCCCTATGGGTACAACAGCTTCAGCCTGGACCTCACGCCCTACCTCAAGGATGACGGCACAGAGAACCTGTTGGCGATTCGCCTCCACAATCCCAGCGAGAGCAGCCGCTGGTATCCCGGAGCCGGTCTTTTCCGCCGCGTGCATCTCATCACGACGCCCCGGCTTCACGTGCCGATATGGGGCACACGGGTGGTGACAACGCCAGAAAGTGACGGCAGTTGGAACGTCTCGCTGACCACCTCCATCGCCGGCACCACAGGCCGTAAAGTCATCGTTGAAACCGCCATTTTCGATGCCGACGGACAGGTTGTGGCCAGCAACAAAGACTTCACCTCTTCGGCCAATGAGGGCGAAGAAGCTGAGCTCACCCAAAACATCGCTGTGGAGCGCCCGCACCTGTGGACGCCCGAGACCCCCTACCTCTACTCCGCCCTCTCGCGCCTGATTGAAAACGGCGTTGTGGTGGACACATTCCGCACCGTCTTTGGCATCCGCCAGGTGGAAGTGCGCCAAGGTGAAGGATTCTTCCTCAACGGCGTAAAGCGCAAATTCCATGGTGTTTGCCTCCACCACGACCTGGGTCCTCTCGGCGCCGCCGTCCACCGCGACGCACTTCGTCATCAGCTGCTCATGCTCAAGGCCATGGGCGCCGATGCCATCCGCACGGCACACAACATGCCCGATCCCCAGCAGGTGGAACTCTGCGACTCGCTCGGACTGATGGTGATGGTGGAGTCGTTCGATGAATGGACGACCGCCAAGTGCAAGAACGGTTACCACTGCTGGTTCAATGAGACCACGATGACACCACATGCCGAGTATCCCATGATTTGGGCACAACACGACCTGCGCAACATGATACGCCATTTCCGCAACCACCCCTCTGTGGTGATGTGGAGCATCGGCAACGAGATACCTCAACAACACACCAAGGAGGGCATCGAGTTGGCCATCGCCATGCAGCACTTCTGTCATGAGCAGGATCCTACCCGCCCCGTGACCTGCGGCATGGACCAGGTGCGCACGGTCATCGGCAACGGCTTTGCTGCCGCGCTCGACGTGCCGGGATTCAACTACCGCACGCAATTCTACGAAGCCGGCTATGAGGCTCTGCCTCAGAAGTTTGTGCTGGGGTCCGAGACGGCCTCCACCGTGTCTTCGCGCGGCGTATATCCGCGTCCGCTCAAATTGGGTAAGGACGTCAAGCGCGAAGGCCACCAGTCGTCCGGCTATGATACGGAGGCCTGTTCCTGGAGCAACGTGCCCGATGAAGACTTTCGTCTGCAGGACGACTTCCCTTGGACGATGGGTCAGTTTGTCTGGACCGGTTTTGATTATCTCGGCGAGCCGTCTCCTTACGACACGGACGACTGGCCCAGCCACTCCTCCCTCTTCGGCATCATCGACCTGGCTTCCCTGCCCAAAGATCGCTACTACCTCTATCAGAGTCAGTGGTTGCCCTCCGGCACTTTCCACGTCTTGCCTCACTGGACCTGGCACGAGGGTGACACCGTCCCTGTGATGGCCTACAGCCAATGCCCTGCAGCACGACTCTATGTGAACGGCAAGTTACACGGTGAGGCGCGCAAGCTCTCGCGCCGGGAAAGCGAAGCGCTCAAGGGTAAAGACCCGCTCTGGCTTTTGCGGCGCTACCGTCTCATTTGGCCGGAAGTGCCCTACGAATCCGGTGAGTTGAAAGTTGTTTTTCTCGATGAAAAGGGGGTTCCCGTGCACGAAGAAACGGTGCGCACGGCAGGTTCTCCCCGCCGCCTGCATTTAGAGACGTCATATTATTCTCCCGGCGACCGCTTATGCTACATCACCGTGTCTATGGTGGATAAAAAGGGGACATTGTGTCCCGATGACGCCTCGCTCGTGGAATTCAGCGTGAAGGGCAACGGCCGCTTCAAGGCCGCCGCCAACGGCGACGCCACTTCGCTCGATCCCCTGCAGGAGCCACGTATGCACCTCTTCTCCGGACAGTGCACGGTCATTGTGGAGACCGACGCCACAGGCAGCTTCACCCTCACGGCCTCCAACGGCAAGCAGAAAGGCAGCCTTAAAGTTTCCGCAAATCGTTAATCACCAGCGAGGCCAACGTAAAACCGAAAGTAGCCGTCACCGTCACCAGACTGCCGTTGCCATCGCCTTCAAAAAGATTGCGTGCAGCCTGCTCCTCGCTGTAAACACACTGAAACCTCTTCCTCGGGAAACGGTCTTCCCTCTTGAACCGGTTTCGCAGAGCACGCGCCAGCGCGTCTCCCTTGACATTGCGAAACTCGGCCGTACGCACCAGCGTGGGATTGGTTCTGAGAGCAGCGCCCATGCTGCTGAACAGCTTGGAGCGGCCGTTGCCCGTTGTGCGCAAAATCAGGTCAGCCTTGTCCCGCACCGAGTCGATGCAGTCCACCACATAATCATAGTCTTCAAGATGAAACTGCTCCGCTGTCTCCTCCGTGTAGCGCAAAGCCAGCGCCGAAATGTCGGCTTCCGGACTGACCTCCGCGAAACGCTCCGCCAGAGCCTCCACCTTGAGACGCCCCAAAGTCTTCACCGTGGCCATCAGTTGCCGGTTGCAGTTGGAGTCTGCCACCCTGTCGCTGTCCACCATCGTGAGATGATGCAATCCCGTGCGCACGAGCGCCTCCGCACACCAGGAACCCACGCCGCCGGTGCCAAAAATAATGACGCGAACCTCTTTGAGCCGCGCCATAACATCATCGCCTAAAAGCAATCTGGACCTAATCTCCCTCATGTTGTAGCGGGAAAGGGACTTGAACCCTTGACCTTCGGATTATGAATCCGACGCTCTAACCAGCTGAGCTATCCCGCCATCGCCTTTTCGTTAAAAGCGG
>CADAVI010000007.1 GCA_902791295.1 uncultured Bacteroidales bacterium
AAGACAGGAAATGATTAAGAAGATACTTATCTCGCAGCCCAAACCCGCCACAGAAAAATCCCCCTATTACGATATTGCTCAGCGCTACGGCGTAGAGATAGTCTTCCGGCCATTCATCAAAGTCGAAGGTCTCACTCCTGCAGAATTCCGCTCGCAGCACATCAGCATCCTGGAGCACAGCGCCGTTGTTTTCACCTCCCGTCACAGCATCGACCATTTCTTCGGTCTGTGCAAGGAGATGCGCGTGCACATTCCCGAGTCGATGAAGTATTTCTGCCTGAGTGAGCAGATTGCACTCTACATCCAGAAGTACATTCCCTATCGCAAGCGCAAAGTCTTCTTCGGCGAAACGGGCAAGATGGAAGCCCTCGTACCCCACATGGCCAAGCATAAGAACGAGCGTTACCTCATCCCCCTGAGCGACGTGCATAATGACAGCATCGCCAATCTCCTTGACGCTGCCGGCATTGCCCACACAGAGGCTGTGATGTATCGCACCGTGTCCAACGACTTCAAGGAGGACGAACCCTTCGACTACGACATGCTGGTATTCTTCTCTCCCAGCGGCATCCAGTCGCTCATGAAGAACTTCCCCAATTTCGTGCAGGGTGACATCGCTATCGGTACCTACGGCCCCACGACGGCCAAGAGTGTCATCGATGCCGGATTCCGCTTGGACCTTCAGGCTCCCACTGCCGATCACCATAGTATGTCTTCCGCCCTTAACGCCTACCTGCTCAAGGTCAATGACGACTAACGGACTTTCCCGTGAAGAGCGCCTGAAGAGCCTTAAAGCCATTGAAGCCCTGTTTTCGGGCACCAATCCGTCTGCAACGGCTTTTCCCCTGAAAGTCATTTGGCGCAAGAACAGCGAGCGGACGTCGCGTCTGCTCGTTTCCGTTTCCAAGCGCCACCACAAACGCGCCGTTGCCCGCAACCGCATCAAGCGGCAGGTGCGCGAAGCATATCGCCTCCACAAGAACATTGTCACCACACCCTGCGACATCGCCTTTCTTTGGCTCTCCAAGGAGCTTTGTCCTTCGCCTCTGGTGCATCACAAAGTGGTCACTTTACTCCAGAAAGTCTCATGCGCCGACTCCTGATTCTTCCCATACGCTTCTACCAGCGCTGCATCTCACCGCTGACGCCGCCCTCGTGCCGCTTCACCCCCACGTGCAGCCAATATGCTGTGGAGGCTATCGAGAAATACGGCCCCGTGAAAGGCCTGTGGCTGGCCGTCAGGCGCCTGCTGCGCTGTCATCCCTGGGGCGGATCCGGCTACGACCCCGTGCCCTGACTGATTCATACATTATATAATATATAACACCTAAAGATATTACACCATGGATTTTAACAAGATCTCCGCTGCTGAAGCCGCAGCGCTAATTCAGAACGGCCAGACCATCGGACTTTCGGGCTTCACACCTGCCGGCGTGCCCAAATGCACTCCTGCCGAGATTGCCAAGAAGGCTGCTGCCGAGCATGCTGCCGGCCGCCCATTCAAGATCAGCGTCTTCACAGGCGCCTCTACGGGCCAGAGCTGCGACGGCGAACTCTCCAACGCCGAAGCCATCGACTTCCGTGCACCCTACACGACGAATCCCGACTTCCGCAAAAACGTGAACCGCAATTCGCTCAACTACTCCGACCTCAACCTCTCCAACATGGCCACCCAAATCCGTCAGGGCTATCTCGGCCCCGTCAACTGGGCCATCATCGAGGCATGCGACGTGGAGCGTGTGGGCTCCAAGGCACACATCTATCTCACCGCAGCCGGCGGCATTTCTCCCACCGTGTGCCGTCTGGCCACCGAGGGCATCATCATCGAGCTCAACGCCTTCCATTCGCCCAAGAGCAAGGGCATTCACGACGTCTATGAGATTGAGGATCACCCCCACCGCACTCCCATCATGATCAACAAGGCCAGCGACCGTATCGGCAAACCCTATGTCGAGGTGGACGCTTCCCGCATCGTGGGCGTGGTGGAGTGCAACATCCCCGACGAGGCCCGCGCCTTCAAGGATCCCGATCCCATCACTTCACAGATTGGCCAGAACGTGGCCGACTTCCTGCTGGCCAATATGAAGCAGGGCCTCATCCCCTCTTCGTTCCTCAACCTGCAGAGCGGTGTCGGCAGCGGTGCGAACGCCGTATTGGGCGCATTGGGCCAGTGCTCCGAAGTGCCCGACTTCAACATCTACACCGAGGTGCTTCAGGACGCTCCCGTGGGCCTTATGAAGCAGGGGCGCGTGCTCTCTGCCAGCGCCTGTTCTCTGACCGTCACCAACGAGTGTCTGCTCGACATCTACGACAACATGGACTTCTTCAAGGACAAGCTCGTGCTGCGTCCCTCCGAGATTTCCAACTGCCCCGAGGTGATTGCCCGCATCGGCGTCTGCTCTCTCAACACCGCCATCGAGTGTGACATCTACGGCCACGTCAACAGCACCAAGATTTGCGGCACGAAGATGATGAACGGCATCGGCGGCAGCGCCGACTTCACCAACAACGCCTATCTCTCCATCTTCACCTGCGGCTCGACCACGAAGGGCGGCGCCATTTCCAGCATTGTGCCTTTCGCCAGCCACATCGACCACACGAACCACTTTATCGACGCCGTCATCACGGAGTACGGTGTGGCCGATCTGCGCCACAAGAGCGACATGCAGAAGGCAGAAGCCCTTATCGCGGTGGCTCATCCCGACTATCAGCCGCTGCTGCGCGACTATCTGAAGTTCGCCGAGAAAACGGGCGGCCACACGCACCACTGCCTCTCAGCCGCATTCGCCATGCACGACACCTTCATACGCAAGGGCGACATGCGTCTTACCGATTGGGCCGAATACGTGAAATAAGCGAGCGCAGCTCTTCAACCCACCCTTCAGTGGGATAAACAAACCAGTAGCCGTCCTGATTCGGCATCTCGATTGCCAGACGGAACACATCGCGCCCCTTGGCGAATAGCGTCTCCAAATCACGGTCGGAAATCTCGAAGCAAGGCACCAGCCAAAATATTTGGTTGGTGCTTTTTGCTTGGTTCACCCGGAACTGCAAATCGCCCGAAGTCGTCGGCAGCCCGTTGTCGCCGTGTATGACAGATTCCAAGTCGGGAGAATCGCTCGCCGCGAGCACGGGGAAGCAGTCCACCAGACACTTTACTCTCAGGATTCTGCGGTCCTGCAGATCCAGGAAGAGCAGTCCGCGACCTGCAGGATAAGTGGCCTGCTGGGGCTGCGACATCAGCGCAACGGCAAAGATGTAGGATGTGTCGGTCAACTGCTCGATACGCGCCCATTGCTCCACCGCCTGTCCGTTGGCGCCGTGTCCCTCCAGGAGTCTCTTTGTGTCTTCGCCCTTAGGCTTCTTTGCCGTCTGCAACACGTTGATGTCCACCACCTTCTTCAACGGCAGCGTGATGCGCACCATCAGTCGTCCGCCGATGGGCTCCGTGATTTCCTTGTAGCCGTTTTTCGTCACGCGCACCTTGTTTTTATTGCTTCTGACGGCCAGCTGAAAGAGACCGTTGCCGTCGGTTCGCGTTTGGTTCAGCACGCGATCGCTCTTGTCCAACTCATACACGGTGGCGCCCTCAACAGGCCCTTGGGCATCGGTCACTTTTCCGCTCAACTGCTGCGCCGTTGCCGCAAGACCTGCTGACAGCAGCGCCAGGAGCATCATGATTGTCTTTTTCATGAGTATATTGTTTTTCTTATTGTTGCGTTGTCTCTTTCAACATCATGTCGGCCGCCAGACAGAGTTCTCTGTACCAGTCTTCACCGAAGCGGCGCACGAGGGGCTCGCGGAGGAAGCGGTAGAGCGGCGTGCCTTCTGCGGCGCCTTTGGCGCGGGCGGCCCCGCAGATGTTCCACCGGTGATACTGCAAGCCGACAAGTCCTCCGCCGAAGCGCTTCTCGCGTATGGGATAGAGGTGACAGGAGATTGGCTTCTCCGGCAGCAGACAGCCTTGAGGGCCGCGGAAGACGCAGTTGCCGCCGCCGATGATGCTCGTCACCAGTTCGCCTTCGGGGTCGGCATAGGCGACGCCCTGACGGTCGATCACCGACTGCGCCGAAGCCGACATCCGGGGCCATATCCCGTCGAGCACTTCCTCGATGCGGGCGATTTCGTCCATCGTCACCGGCGCACCCGCATCGCCCTCTTCGCAACAGCGTCCGCTGCAGGCGGCGATGTCGCAGGCAAAGCGCTCCGTGATGATGTCCGTGTGGACGATGACGTCGCCCACCTGGAGCATCGGAGGCAGCTCGTTCACCATCGTATCGCCTCCTTTCCGTGCTCGCGGAGCCAGCGGTTGCAGAGCTCGAAGTGGTGGTTGCCGAAGAAGCCTCTGTAGGCCGACAGCGGACTGGGATGTGCGCTGCGCAGCACGAGATGCTTCGTCTGGTCGATGAGCGCGGCCTTTTTGCCCGCCGGAGCGCCCCAGAGCATGAACACGAGACCCTCACGCCCTTCGGAGAGCGTGCGAATCACGGCATCGGTGAAGGTCTCCCATCCCTGTCCCGAATGGCTGAAGGCCTGATGGGCCCGCACGCTCAGACAGGTGTTGAGCAGAAAGACACCCTGACGGGCCCATCGGGTGAGATCGCCCGAAGCGGGCATCGGCGCTCCCGTCTCGCTCTGCACTTCCTGAAAGATGTTGCGCAACGAGGGCGGAAATTCCACGCCGTCGGGCACCGAGAAGCAGAGGCCGTGCGCCTGTCCGGGACCGTGATAGGGGTCCTGCCCCAGAATGACCGCCTTGACGCTGTCGAAGGGCGTCTGGCGGAAGGCGTTGAAGATGAGCGGCCCGGGCGGATAACAGGGTCCGGCGGCGTACTCCCTGCGGACGAACGCCACCAGACTGTCGAAGTAGGGCTTCGCGAACTCCCCTTGGAGCCGCTGCCCCCAACTCTCTTCTATGTTTACCTGATGAGGCACTTGCCCGTCATTTCCTCAGGCTGCTCCAGACCCATGATGTGCAGGATGCTGGGCGCCACGTCGGCCAGCACGCCGTTTTCGACTTTGGCCTGTTTGTTTTCGGTCACGTAGATGAAGGGCACGGGGTTGAGCGAGTGTGCCGTGTTGGGTGTGCCGTCGGGGTTGAGCGCGTTGTCGGCGTTGCCGTGATCGGCGATGATGACGGTCTCGTAGCCCGTGGCCTTGGCGGCCTCCACGACTTCGTTGACACACTGGTCCACAGCCACAACGGCCTTCTCGATGGCCTCATACACACCCGTGTGACCCACCATGTCGCCGTTGGCGAAGTTCACCACGATGAAGTCGTATTTGTCCTCCTTAATGGCAGCCACCAGCTTGTCCTTCACCTCGAAGGCCGACATCTCGGGCTTGAGGTCGTAGGTCTGCACCTTGGGTGAAGCCACCAGCACGCGCTCCTCGCCGTCGAAGGGGGCTTCACGTCCGCCGTTGAAGAAGAAGGTCACGTGGGCATACTTCTCCGTCTCGGCCGTGTGCAGCTGCTTGAGACCCTTCTTCGAGAGGTATTCGCCGAGCGTCTGCTCCACGTTCTCCTTGGGGAAGAGGATGTGCACACCCTTGAAGGAGGCGTCGTAGGGCGTCATGCAGTAGTACTGCAATCCGGGGATGGTCATCATGCCCTGCTCGGGCATATCCTGCTGCGTCAGGGCGATGGTGATTTCCTTGGCGCGGTCGTTGCGGTAGTTGAAGAAGATGACGACGTCGCCCTCCTTGATGGTGCCGTCAACGGTGGTGTTGTGGATGGGCTTGATGAACTCGTCGGTGACGCCTTCGTCGTAGCTCTCCTGCATGGCCTGCACCATATCTGCGGCCTGCTTGCCTTCGCCCTTCACGATGAGGTCGTAGCCCACCTTCACGCGCTCCCAACGCTTGTCGCGGTCCATAGCGTAGAAGCGGCCCACGATGCTGGCGATGGCGGCGTTGCCGGCTTTCTTACATTCGTCCGTCACCTGCTGGATGAAGCCCTTGCCCGACTGCGGATCGGTGTCGCGGCCGTCCATGAAGCAATGCACGAAGGTGTTCTTCACGCCGTATTCCTTACCGATTTCGATGAGTTTGAAGAGGTGGTCGAGCGAGGAGTGCACGCCGCCGTTGCTCGTGAGGCCCATGAGGTGGACGTTCTTGCCCTGCTCCTTGGCGTAGGTGTAGGCGGAAATGATTTCCTTGTTCTTGAGGATGCTGCCGTCCTGGCAGGCGCGGTTGATTTTCACGAGGTCCTGATAGACGATGCGTCCGGCGCCGATGTTGAGGTGTCCCACTTCGGAGTTGCCCATCTGTCCGTCGGGCAGACCCACGTTTTCGCCGCAGGTCAGCAGCTGGCTGTTGGGGTAGTTTTGGTTGAGATAGTCCATGTAGGGCGTCGGTGTGTTGTAAATCACGTCGCCCTTACCTTTGTTGCCGATGCCCCATCCGTCGAGGATCATCAGAAGTGCTTTTTTTCCCATATTTTTTATGTGTTTTGTTTGTTTGTGATGCTTTATCCTTAGAGAATATAGTCTCTAAGGGGACAAAAATACGTCTTTTTTTCGTCAAATGCAAGAACTCGCCCATTTTTTTTGCCTAAGAGCCGCAACTTATTTCCAAAGGCACAGATTTTCGTTTCCAAAGTTGGCAGATGTTCCGGTTAAGAAATTTTTGCGCCTTAGTTAGGAAAAATTTGCGCCTTAGTTAGAGAGCGGAAATTTACGCTCCCACGGGAGAAAATTTTCGGCCCCGTGGGAAAACGGTTTTTTGCCCTCGGGAGCGAAAGACGACCGCTGCTGCCCTTTGTCAAATTTTCGGATTCATCTCACGCTGATGGCTGCGTCGGCAAATCTTAAAAAACTGCTGCACTTTCTTGCATATTTCAAAGAAAAGCACTATCTTTGCCGCAGAAAAACACACAAACACACAACACACACCCATAAACCATGAATTTCCGCCACATCATCCTGCCGGCACTCCTGCTGGCATCGGCGCAGCACATTGCGGCGCAAGACGAGAGTAACGTCCCGGAAAACAACAGCCCCGAGGACCCCGGATGGCTGTGGGAAATCAGCGGCAACGGCCTGAAGCAGACCTCCTATCTCTTCGGCACCTGTCACGGCGAAGGACACAACTTCACCCGAGAAGAAGTGTTCGGCATCGGCGGCCTGCAGAATGCCTTCGACCGAAGCGAGGCCGTAATCTTTGAGCAAGACTTCGATGCAAGCCTGCAACCCAGTGAGGAAGACCGGAAGTTTCAACGCTGGATGGTTGAGCTGCTTCGCAATCCCGGTCCGGAATGGATGATGCCCGAAGGCAGCGACTACAGACAGCTGTACGACGACAGTACACACTTTCACATGGTCGACAGCATCCTGACCACCAGATTTCAGGACGGCGAATACTGGAAAAAGACGCCGAAATACTGGAAAACAAAGATTGGGCTCATCTTTTTTATAGCCACACGTCAGCGTCAGGCCTTGGACTATGTGCTGTACCAAGAAGCCGTCAAAGGCAATAAAACCCGCGGCGGTCTGGAAGAAACGAAAGACATCTCCGCTGGACTCATTTCCACGTTCACCGACACACCGGGCTTTGACAGCCTTTCCGTGAAAATGCAGGCTGACTCGCTCTATAAATCAATTCAAGACCTGGTCAACGGAAAAACAAAGCGGATATTTCGCGGTTTTTACAAGGCCTATATCCAGAACGACACCTGCGCTTTTGCCAAGTTTTTGGCATCGGAACCCGAACTGAAGGAAATCGAAAAAGACACATTTTTAGTCAAAGGACGCAACGAAAACTGGATTCCTGTCATCCGCGAGAACATCACGCAGCGTCCCAGCCTTATTGCCGTGGGCTGCCGCCACCTCATGGGCCCCCAATCCGTCATTGCGCTGCTGCGCAAAGAAGGCTACACCGTAGAGCCCGTGAAGCGCAAAACACCGCCCACGGACAAATAAGCCGCCGCTTTTCTTGCATATTTCAAAGAAAAGCACTATCTTTGCCGCATGATTTATATCATTTCCCTTGTGATGCTCCTCTTGGGGGCGGGTATTGGTGTACTCATGGGCCTGCTTCATGAGCGCGCGAAGCGTGCGCCGCTGGAGCAGGAGCGCGCTCAACTTGAAGCCACACTCTCGGCACAGCAACATGCGGCAGCCGAACAGCTCGCCACACAGCAACGCACCGCTGCCGAACAACTCGCGGCACAGAAGGAACGCTACGAAGAGGCCCTCTCGTCGCAACAGCGCGCCGCCGCCGAACAGCTCGCCGCCGAACGGCAGCACAGCAGCGAAGCCCTGATGCAACAGAAGCAGCACTACGAAGACACACAGAAGCAGCAGAAACAGAGTTTCGACGAAACGCTGCGCGCCCAGAAGCAAAACTTCGACGAGACGCTGCAGCGCGTCACCGCCGAGGTGAAGCTCTCCACCGAGCAGATGCTGAAGGACCGCCAGAAGGAGTTCGCCGAGAGTTCCGCACAGAACATCACGGGCATCGTCACCCCCCTGCGCGAGAGTCTGGAGCGCATGATGAAGCAGGGCGAACTGACGATGCACTCCACCGACGAACTGCTGCGCGTGTTGCGTCACGGCAGCAAGGTGCAGGGCGACTGGGGCGAGACCATCCTCGACGAACTGCTTGAGAGTCAAGGCCTCAAGCGCGGCATACACTACGACACGCAGACCGCCCTGCGCGACGCCTCCGGGCAGACGGTGCGCTCGGAAGAAGGCGCAACGCTGCGCCCCGACGTGATTCTGCATCTCGACCGCGAGCGCGAAGTGATTATCGACTGCAAGGTGTCGCTCACGGCCTTCATCGGCTACGTCAACGCCGAGACGGAGCCCGAGCGCCGGCAGTATCTCAAGGCCCACGTGGAGTCGCTCGAGAAGCACGTGCGCTCGCTCTCGAAGAAGGACTACAGCGCCTACATCAAGCCCCCGAAGGTGCGCATGAACTACGTCATCATGTTCGTGCCCCACACGGGCGCCCTGTGGACGGCGATGAACGAGCGGCCCGACCTCTGGCGCCGCGCGATGGAGCAGAACGTCTTCATCGCCGACGAGCAGACACTCTATGCCGCGCTGCGCATCGTGGCCCTCACATGGACGCAGATCGAGCAGAGCGAAAACCAGAAGAAGGTGTTCGACCTGGCGAGCGAGATGATGGACCGCGTGGGACAGTTCGTGAAACGCTACGAAGCCGTCGGACGCGCACTCGACACCGCGCAGAAGGCCTACGAGGAAGGACAGCGCAAACTGGACCCCTCGGGCCAGAGCATCCTGCAGACCTGCGGCAAACTCATCAAACTGGGGGCCAAGCAAAGTGCCGTCAACCCCCTGCCCCAACTCGAAAACAACGAACCGTGAACAGATACGACCTCTCCTCCGTGCGCGACGATTTCCCCATCCTCTCGCGCAAAATTTACGACAAATACCCGCTCGTCTATCTCGACAACGCCGCCACGACGCAGAAGCCGCGCGCGGTGGTGGAGGCGATGACGGAGGAATACTACAACGTGAACGCCAACGTGCATCGCGGCGTGCACTTTCTCTCGCAGCGCGCCACCGACCTGCATGAAGCCGCCCGCGAAACGGTGCGGCGCTTTCTCGGCGCCGCATCGACGGAGGAAATCGTCTTCACGCGCGGCACGACGGAGAGCATCAACCTCGTCGCCACCTCGATGGCGCGCCTCCACAGCGACGACCCCGGGCGCGAAGTGATTGTCTCGGCGCTGGAGCATCACTCCAACATCGTCTCCTGGCAACTGGCCGGGTTCCGCCTGCGCGTCATCCCCATGAGCGACGACGGCGAGTTGGACCTCGAAGCGCTGGAAGGACTCTTCTCGGAGCACACCTGCCTCGTCTCCGTCACGCATGTGAGCAACGTGCTCGGCGTGGAGACACCCGTAGAAGACATCATACGAATCGCTCACGGTCACGGCGTTCCCGTCCTGATAGACGGCGCACAGAGCGCACCCCACAGGCGCATCAATGTGGAGGCGCTCGACTGCGACTTCTTCGCCCTTTCGGGCCACAAGATGTACGGCCCCACAGGCATCGGCGTGCTCTACGGCAAACGCGCCTGGCTCCGGCAGCTCCCCCCCTACATGGGCGGCGGCGAGATGATACGCAACGTGTCCTTCGAACACACCACCTACAACGACCTGCCCTACAAGTTCGAAGCCGGCACGCCCGACTATGTCGCCTCGACCGGATTGGCGCGCGCCATCGACTACATGGAGCAGCTGGGGCTCGAAACCATACGCACCCATGAGGAGGCGCTCACGCAGTATGCCGTCGAACGGCTCTCCGAAATTGAGGGGATGCACATCTGGGGCCTTCGGGAAGGACGTCCGCTGCACGGCGTCGTCTCCTTCCAGGTGGGTCATATCCACCATCTCGACATGGGCACGCTGCTCGACCGTCTGGGCATCGCCGTGCGCACGGGACACCATTGCGCCGAACCCCTCATGCACCGTCTCGGCATCGAAGGCACCTGCCGCGCCTCCTTTGCCCTCTACAACACACGCGAAGAAGTCGATGCCCTCGCGGCCGCCGTCCGTCGCGTTCAAACGATGTTCTGATGTTGCAGCAAGCGATGATAAAAGGACGCCTTGAGGCCGGATGCGACGAAGCCGGACGCGGATGTCTGGCCGGACCCGTATTCGCGGCCGCCGTCATCCTGCCGCCCGACCTGGATCTGACCGACAGCGAACTGAGCCGCCTCAACGACTCGAAGCAGCTCTCGGAGCGCACGCGCTACGAACTGCGCCCCGTCATCGAGCGTGAGGCTCTGGCTTGGGCCGTCGGCATCGTGGACAACAGGGAGATAGACGAAATCAACATCCTGCGCGCCTCCATCCTGGCGATGCACCGCGCTCTGAATCAGCTCTCCACGCGACCTGAATACATCCTGGTGGACGGCAACCGCTTCTACGCCTACACCGACCCCGCAAGCGGAAAAACCGTGCCCCACGAGACCGTCGTCAAGGGCGACGGCAAGATGATGAGCATCGCGGCGGCCTCCATCCTGGCCAAGACCTATCGCGACGACTTCATGCTGAAGATACATCAGGAATATCCCCAATACCACTGGGACGGCAACAAAGGCTATCCCGCCCCCGAGCACCGGGAGGCAATCCGCCGCTTCGGCCCCACGCCCTACCACCGCATGACCTTCCGTCTGCTCCCGCCCGAACAACTCGAATTTGACTTCCCCGAATAAGACTCACAACAACAGAACATAAGACATGTGCCACCAGAAACAAACGCAACTCCCCGAAGCCTCCGGCCGCAGCAGGAGTGACACCCCGTCTTTCAGCATCACGCTGCTGATCTCCACCTACAACTGGGTGGAAGCCCTGAAGCGTGTGCTCGAGGGCGTTGCCCGTCAGACGGTCATGCCGGACGAAATCGTCATTGCCGACGACGGGTCGCGCGAAGATACGACGGACTTCATCCGGCACTACGCCGGGACATCGTCCGTCCCCGTACGCCACGTGTGGCACGAAGACAAAGGATTCCGCCGCTCCATGATACTGAACAAAGCCGTTGCCGCCGCCACAGGCGACTACATCATCGAGATGGACGGCGACGTCGTGCCCGAACGGCATTTCGTGGAAGACCACCGCAACATGGCCGAGAAAGGATGCTTCGTCTACGGGGGCAGAATCATGCTCACGGAAGAGGGCAAAGTGGCCTCGTCGCACTACTTCAACTGCATACGCAGCCGGATACTGCGCAACGCCGTCGCCCGCTTCACCGGGAGCTACAGGATCTCGCGCATCAAAGGCTGCAACCTGGCCTTCTGGCGCGAGGATTTCATCCGCGTCAACGGCTACAACGAAGACATCGAGGGATGGGGCAGCGAAGACCACGAATTCACCGCCCGACTCTACTTCAGCGGCATCCGTCCGAAGCGTCTGAAGTTCGGCGGGCAAATCCGCCACATCTACCATCCGGCGGCAGCAAAGGATCGCGCCGGGGCCAATGAGGCGCTTTTCAAAAAAGCGATGGAGTCACACAACACCCGAACGCCGAACGGCGTGGACAAATATCTGAAATGAGCAGCGTATCCGTCATAGTACCCAACTACAACTACGCCCCTTATCTCAAGGAGCGCATCGACAGCATTCTGGCCCAAACCTGTCAGGACTTCGAGCTGATACTTCTGGACGACTGCTCCACCGATGACAGCAGGGCCGTCCTGGAGACGTATCGCGGCAATCCCCGCGTCAGCCGCATCGTGTTCAACGAAAGCAACTCCGGAAGCCCCTTCCTCCAGTGGCAGAAGGGATTCAGCCTGGCGCAGGGAGAATACATCTGGATTGCCGAGAGCGACGATGTGGCCGAACCGACATTCCTGGAAGAAAGCCTCAGACGCCTGACCTCCGACAGCAGCATACAGATGACCTTCTCGCGCTCCGTCTATATCGACGCCGAAGGCCGCCGCATGAAAGCCACGCCCGACAAGCCCGCGCTCTATGAGGGCGACGGCGTGTATGAGGGCCGCAGGTTCGCGCTGCAGAGAATGCTTTTCAGAAACGTCATCTACAACGCCTCGATGGTCGTCTTCCGCAAAGAGGCCCTGAAGGGCGTTTCCGACGAATACAGCTCCTACCGCAGCTGCGGAGACTGGGTCTTCTGGTTCGACGTGATGGTGCAGGGCCGTGTGGCCGAGATTCCCCTGACACTCAACCGCTTCAGGCAGCATCCCGCCAAAGTCACGGTACGCGCCGACAAAAGCGGCCAGAATCTGGCAGAGAACGCACGCTGCGTGCGCCACATGCTTGAGCGCATCCCTCTGACGCCGCTGCAACGCCAATGTCTCAGAGGACGCATGACCAAGAGACTCAACGAACGGGATGTCTGCGGAAAAGAACTGCTGAAGGAGCAGTATCCCGACCTGTACGGAGGCTCGTGGCGGGACACCGCTCTCTACGAACTGGACAAACTCGCCGGATGGTCCGGAATGCGTGCATGAAAGAAATGACAAATAACATAAAGAAATAATCAACGATGCTGTTCAACTCCTTTGAATATCTTCTGTTTCTGCCGACAGTTTTCGTCCTCTACTGGCTGCTGAACGATCGCTACAAGGTGCAGAACGTCCTGATTCTGGTTGCGAGCTACGTCTTCTACGGATGGTGGAACTGGCGCCTGCTCTACCTCATCACCTTCTCCTCCTTCGTGGCCTATGCAGGAGGACTGCTGTTGGATACAGGCAAAGGCAAAAGGTCGGAATCCGTGCGCCGGACGGTGTGCGCCCTGACCGTAATCCTGAACATGGGCATCCTGGGTGTTTTCAAATATTACAACTTCTTCGCCGAAAGTCTGACGGCCCTTTTCCCGTCATTGTCCGAAGGAGGCTTCATTCCCCTGATTCACGTCATTTTGCCCGTCGGCATCTCGTTCTACACGCTGCAAAGCGTCGCCTATGTGATCGATGTGTACCGAGGGCAGGTGCGGGCCACGAAAGACCCTGTGGCCTTTTTCTCCTTCATCAGCTTCTTTCCCCAGCTAGTGGCAGGCCCCATCGAACGTGCCGGCAATCTCCTGCCCCAATTCCTGAAGCCCCGGCGCTTCGACTACGACATGGCCGTTGACGGCTGTCGTCGCATCCTCTGGGGCCTGTTCAAAAAGGTGGTCATTGCCGACAACTGTGCCGTCTATGTCAACGAGGTCTGGTCGGACTACAGCGCACAGGGCAGCACCACATTGGCTCTGGCTGCCGTGCTCTTTGCCTTCCAGATTTACGGCGACTTTTCCGGTTATTCCGACATCGCCATCGGCTCCGCACGCCTGCTGGGTATCCGCATTATGGACAACTTCCGCATGCCCTTCCTCTCGCGCAACATGGCGGAACTGTGGCGGCGCTGGCACATCTCGCTCAACACCTGGTTCAGGGACTATGTTTACATCCCTCTGGGCGGCAGCCGGGAAGGACGGTGGAAGCACATCCGCAACATCTTCATCGTCTTCCTGCTCTCCGGCCTGTGGCACGGGGCCAATTGGACCTTTGTTGCATGGGGACTGTTTCTGGCCCTGTGCTTCGTCCCCCGCGTGCTTTTGGGCAAGGGCAAAGACGCCCGGGATTTCAAGGATAACCGTACGCTCCAAGACTGGGGCGGCACCCTGATGACCTTCGTGCTCTTCGTCATCAGCTTTATCTTCTTCCGGGCTCCCGACATCGGATCCGCCTTGCAGTATATCGGCCACACTCTGTCGTTCGCATTGCCACGTCTGTACTACCCCGGACGGATGCTGACACCCACACTGTGTGCCATCCTGTTTATGATGGTGACGGAATGGCTCCAACGCTCCCGCGCCCACAGCCTGGATTTCGAAGGACGCTGTCCTGCCGTTGTCCGGCTGGCGGTTTACTATCTGCTGATGGCCATGATTGTTCTCTTTTCCGGACAGGCCCAGACGTTCATCTATTTCCAATTCTAAAACCCTGCCTGCATGAAAAGATTTATCATAAGGACATTGCTGATATGCAGCCCGGTGATTATCCTGTATGCATATCCCGTGTGGCATTACGCCAGGGGCGAATGCTTCGGAGATTTGAGCCCCTTGGGAAACTATTTCTTCAGCACGTCCTACCGTTCCGTCATGGAGCATCACCCCGAAGGGAAGCGGCATGTGACCTACACGGTTGACGCCACAGAGGAGTGCCGGGAGGATTCCGACGTTCTCATCATAGGCGACTCGTTCACCCAAGTCGGCGCCTCCAACTTCATGGAGTATCTGCAAGAGGCCATGCCCGAATGCAGAGTGCTGAACATACACACGTTCAGAGACGGACAGGAGTGGCACTACGCGCATCGCTCCCTGGAGGGCTCCGACCGGATTCTTCATTTTCCGGGCAAGACGGATGTCGTCATGTATCTCCTGAACCACGCCCAAAAGATGCCCCGCACCGTCGTCATCGAATCCACCGAAATGTGGCTGATGGAGACCGTCATGCGGACAGACTACACACCGTCGGAGGTCCGGCTGAAAGATTACGAAGGCGCCCTTCCTGAAACGGCAGAAGAGAAAAACAGACAATACAACCGCATGCTGAATGTTTCCGTCACGCTCAATCAACTCTTGGACGGGAGAGCCTTCAGCTTTGCCCACGACTGGATCAAGCGCCGCACCGGGATTGCCGAGAATCTCGTCAAAAAACTGACGCTGAACAAACCGCAGTTCTCCTGCCCCGGCGAGAGTCGCAACCTGTATTATCTGCCCTATCCGATGACGTGGACGGAGCAGGACATCTCAGACATGAGAGCGGCTATGGCACGCATCATCGAAGCGGGAAACGCACGCAGGGTGCACATCATCTTCATGGTGACTCCCCTCAAGCAGCACATGTATACCGGCTACTTGCCGGAAGGCGCCGTTTCCGAACACTTCCTCTCAGAGTCACTCAAAGATCTTCAAAACGACAAGCACTATCTGCTTTGCCCGACGGTTTTAGAGCCTCACATCGCGAAGGGCGAACCGGACATTTTTCTTGTCAACGACTCACATTGGTCGTGGAAAGGCGCCAAATACTGTGCAGAAGCACTGAAATACAAGATTAAAGACCTATGCAAAAACACGCCTTAGCTTTAGATACATTTCGTGTCATCGCCATTCTCATGGTGTTTGCCTGCCATCTCAACTTCTTTGATTTGGCAATGGTCGGCGATCGCACCATTCTTCACCCCAATTATTACAACATCGGAGGTCTGGCCGCACACTTTTTCATCGTGCTGTCAGCATTCTTCGCCGCTTACTCTTACGAAAAAAGTATTGCACAGGGCTATAAAGCCTACGTCACAAAAAGAATGCGCCGCCTTTACCCGACGAACTGGGCGCTGCTGCCGTTTTACGTCGTCTTGTGCCTGATTCTGGGCTTTTACGGCCGCCCGATCAGCCAGATGATTGTGGACATCCTGCTATCCGGGCTGTTGCTGCAAGAGCTGTTCAATTTCTCTGCCAAAGTGTTCAACACGCCGGCTTGGACCATCTCCACACTGTTCATCCTCTATCTTATCACCCCGGTGCTGATGCAACCCCTGAAACGCATTCGGGGAGCACATTGGTGGGTGGTGCTTATCATCGTGCTCACAGTCGGCGACATCTACTACCGGCAATGGCTCACACACATGAAGCCGGACAATTGGTGGCTGAACTATGCCTCTCCCGTTTGCCGCATTACCGCCTATCTCGAAGGACTGGCTTTAGGGTATGCGGCCCGACAACTGACCGCACCCGGATGGGTGAGAAACTATGCCACACTGTGGGAAACGCTCGTCACAGGCATTGTGGTGTGCTGTCTCTTTTATCTCCCCGTTAACAATTATGTTTGCGACAATATTTTCTTTCTGTGCTGTCCCGTTGTCATTGCGGTTTTCTTCCAAAAAGACGGGGGGCGCCTCTCCTCCTTTTTCGGCAAGGAAATATTCTCCGGGTGGTCCCGCTACGTTTATTCGTTTTACCTCGCACAGTTCCTGTTCCTGCTGACTGACTATTTAATCTTCGGCAAGGTGCTCGGGCTTTGGGGACATCTGTCCCACGCAGCCGCACTGGGCATCATCGCAATGAATTTTGCATTGTGCGTTATCACAAGCATGTTGTTATACCATAAACTGGAACGACGTATATGACTGTAAAAAACCTTATCTTCTCGGACCATATTTCCGACGCACCTCCCGCCGGAAAGTCCGACATCGGCGTGCACCTGCATACGTTTTATCCCGACCTGATACCGGTCTTTGTCGAGAGGCTCAGCTTAATCCCCACGGCCTTCTCGCTCTACGTCTCCGTGCCGGAAGACGTCAAGGCCGACGAGGCGGCGCTGAAGCAGGAGTTGGGGCGTATCCCCCAGGTACAGGACATCACCATACGGCGCACGCCCAACCGGGGCCGCGACATTGCGCCCATGCTCTGCACCTTTGCCGACGAACTGCAGAAGCACGACATCATCCTGCACCTGCACACCAAGAAGAGTCCGCAAAACGTCATCCAAACCGGTTGGTTGACCTTCATACTGGATTATCTTCTGGCTTCACAGACCAACGTCAACACCATCCTGACCTGCCTGCAGCAGGACGGCGGAATGGTGTCGCCCCCCAATTTCCTGTATCGCGCCACACCCGACGGATGGGGCGTGCCGGAAAACATTGTTCTGGCACAGGAGATTGTGGACCGCAGCCGTCTCGACATTAATCTGGAAAAGGACTACCCCACCATCGACTTTCCCCAAGGCAGCATGTTCTGGGCACGGAAGGAGTTCCTCAAGCCGCTCTTCGACCTCAAACTCACCTACGAAGAATTTCCCGAAGAGCCCATCGGCTTGGACGGCACCGTGGCTCATGCGCTGGAGAGACTCTTCTTCCTTTGGGGCAACGGCACGCAATACCGTGTGTACAGAGTCTTCCACAGCAACTCCGACGTGGTGTTGCAAAACCGCTTCTTCACGATGACACAACTGCTCTCACGCGAGCGGACATATTTCATTAAAAAGAACCGGAAACACCTGATGCTGCTGCGCATCACAATGATGCTGTGTGCCGTTCTCATCGCCGTCATCGCTTATCTACTGTTTTTTGCCGCATAACACCGCCATATGATTTCCATTATCATCTGCACCCGACGGCCGAACGCCCTGCAGGAACTCACGGAGAACGTCTCCCGGACTGTCGGCACGCCCTTTGAAATGATCCTTGTGGACAACAGCGACAATCGCTACAGCCTCTGCGCAGCCTACAATGAAGGCGTCAGACGGGCAAAGGGCGACATCCTGTGTTTCATGCATGACGACATCACCCTCTACACCCGGGGATGGGGACAGAATGTCGAGCGACACTTCAAGGCGCTGGAAGTCGGCATGATTGGCCCCGTGGGCTCACACCTCATCCCTTCCGAGGGAGACTGGAGAGTGGGCTACACTCCGTATCATGTTCTTCACTTTATCCAGCAAAACCACACCCTCTCCCCGTATCCCTCCTACTTCTCGGAGCATGTACGCGACGGCCTCCGGGGTTCACTCACGGAAGTCGCCACACTGGACGGTGTCTGGTTTTGTATCCCGAAGAGGTTGTTTGACGAAGGAATCATCCGATTTGACGACGAGCGTTTCACCTCATTTCATATCTATGATTTGGATATCAGCATGCAGGTGGTGCAGGCGGGTAAGAAACTGTATGTGGTGGATGATGTGCTTTTGGAACACCGGTCGCAGGGCGTTTACAATGACTCCTTCGTCACCTCACTCTCAGAGTTCCTGAAAAAGTGGAACGGACTGCTGCCGGTGACCCGGGGGATGAGCATTGACACCGAAAAACTCGTTCAACAGGCTTCCCGCTATCGGCACGAATTGCTCCGTCGCATCGAAAACGACCGGAACGTCACGGCCGTCAGAAACCATTGGAAAGAAACCGTTTCCGGCACCCGGACCACAGCACTTACCGCCCGCCAGAAAGAGATGGTGTCTTTTTCCGAGTTTATCTTTGTCAAGAATGTCATAAAGTATCACCCCGACGAGCGGGCAGCCTTACAGCAAATGAAACTGCGGTGGGGCAATCTGTCTGCCGCTCACCGGATACAGATATTGTGGAAATACTTCGTTTACCGGATTCTTCGCATTCCCTGCAAGAGGAAGTCGATGAGTTTCTTCATGAGCAACGGCAGCCCGACACCCGCAACGAAATAAAGCATCCACCAGCCGTTGGCCGCATACTCCGTAATGACCGGAAACTCTCCCAACTGCTCAATGGGCAGACCGTAAATCAGTATAATGAGGAGACTCACCGCCTTGAACGAAAGGAGATGCCATGTGAGAATCGTCATGGTTTCCGTCCCTACATAGTCGAGCAAGGCGTTTTTAAACGACGGATATCTTGCAAAAACGGAATAAAAGCTCCATGTGGCCAGCGTTGCCGTCAGGAGGTGCGGAAACAGACTCCATCCTTCATAGGAAAGGTGGTCGATGGCCAACGGCCAAAAGAACATGCCGCATGCCGTAAGCGCAAGACTCACGGCAACACCCGCCCATCCGAACGGCGGAAGTCCGCGTTTGCACATCAGATGACCGGCTATAAACAGAGTGGCTGCCGCGAACGCACGTGTATTCAAATTAAGGAACACCACATGAAAATGCGTCACATGAACCGCCAGCAGCAACAACAGGGACACCGCAAAAGCATATTCCGCTCTCTTGCTCAGGCGCAAAACAATCCACGCAATGATGCTCCCGAAGAAGAGCGCATTCAAAAACCAGTAGCCGCCCAGCAGCCATTCGGTGCCCCTCATCTGCGTCACGATAATCCAGCAGGAGTGCAGCACGTCGAGCCAGTTGCCCCTGGCGGCTCCCGCACCGTTGAATCCATAGGTAGTGTCGTAGATATGCAGCCTGAAAAACAGGGGGCGCAGCAAGGCAAACACGAAGCCCCATTTGACGAAAGGCACATACAGCCCCCTGACTCTTTTCATCAGGAACGTCATCGGCGCCGACAGATATTTCTCCTTGAAGCAATAGCCTGACGTAATAAAAAAGAGCGGCATGTGGAACATGGACAAAAAGGCAATCACATAGGGAACGGAACACATGCTGTGCCCCAGCACCATCAGCATTATGCCCAATGCCTTAAGACGCGTTATCGACTGATTCATTTCTGTCCCGTGCCTTTGAAGTACTTGTCCAAAACGAGCAGCGAGATGAGGTCCTCCCGCTCCTTATTCCAAAACTGACGCACCCACTCATGGGCGTGCACCGCAATGGCTTTCGCCTCCTCCGGGTGCTGCTCATAATATTCAATCCGGTCTGTCAGATCCGAATAGTCGTCTTTGATTTCTATATAATGGTAATTGGGGCGCAGCCGCGACTCCATAAACCAGGTCTCGTATTTCGGACGCGGCATCACGGCGACGGAATTGCTCGACATCACCCATTTGAGATTCGAGGCCACGTCGTTGCCCTCAAGCGACATGATGTAGCGGTATTTCAAGTGGTCATAGAGCGAGAGTCCGCCTCCGGCGCACACGTCACACAGAGGATGATGCTGCCACATCTCAAGAAAACGTTCCCGATGAGGCTTGCAGCTGACATCGCCCCGGAACAGGATGCGCGGCTCTTTCTGCTCCCAAAGGAACGGATCCTTTATCCATAGGAAATGCCGCACCTTGTCCATGTTGAGCAGGATGTTGTTGTCGGGCTGTTCGGGCGGCAGGATGGGACGGCTCTTGGTGAAACCCGGTTGCGGCAACGTGTGACTGACATCGCCGCTGAGCATCGTCCACTTCAGGTGCTTCGGGAAAAAACGGGTGTACTCCATGCAGTCGTAGAAGTAAGTGCTGTGCACCTTGCCCGTCACTTGACGGTCTTTCTTTTTTAGTGTGAAGCGCGACAGGGGATAAGCGTTGTCGGCCAAAGTGATGGGCGGCTCCAGGTGACAGTAGAAATCCACCCGGTCCTGAATGTAGCGCCGCTCCTCATCATCGCATTCGTCCAACACCTTCAGCCGGCGGCGAAGACGCATCCTGCAGAGCACGTCAGGAAGAACCTGCCGCCATAGTCCCCTGAGGAAAAAGGCAAGATGGCTGTTCTTGTAGATGTGTCCCCTTATGATGCGGAAAATCCTCATGAGCCGATTATTCTGCCGCCTTGCCTTCACTGCGGTTATGAGTCTTGTTGACGGTGGCGTTGTATTCCTTCAACCCCTTCAGGTCCCGCTTCCACCGGTTGTGGGTCCACAGCCAATATTGCGGCGCCCGGCGGATGGTCTGCTCAAAGAGGCGGAAATACTGCTCCGTGATTTCCCAATCCGGCACGTTCTTGGATTCTTCCGTCATCGGCACCACATTGATGTCGTAGTAGCCGCGACGGGGACGCGAGATGTCCAAATAGACGCAGGCAAAGTTGCACTGCTTGGCAATACGCTCCGTGCCGGTCAGCACCAGCGTGTCGGGATGATTGAGAAAATCGGTCCAATAGTGAGCGCTCTGATAAATCGGGCTCTGGTCGGAAATGAAGCCTACCACCATCTGCCGTTTTTCCTGACGGGTCACACGCACGATTTTACGCAGGATAACGTCTCGCGTCACACTCTCTGTGCCCATGCTGCCGCGCAACTTCAGGAACACGCTGTCCAAAGGCTTGTAGTCCAACTCGTGAATCACCTGTCCGGCCCACACACCCTCGGGCAGTTGCAGGCCGATGGAGATTATCCACTCCCAGTTACAGTAATGTCCGATATAGAGAGCCACATTATAACCCTTGTCAAACAGTTCCCGGATATATTCCATATTGTGGTAGGTGACGCGACGGCGCATTTCCTTCTCCGACATGGAGGCCAAGGCGAGCGTCTCGATGATGTAATCGCAAAACCAGTGGTAAAAAGCACGTTCCACCCTGAGCAATTCTTCGGCGCTCTTTTCAGGAAAACTTTCCGAAAGGTTGCGTCGCACCATACCGCGACGGTATTTCGCCACATGATAGACCAGCCAATACAGCACGTCGGAAACGGCATAATGTACGCGCAGGGGGATGAGGGAATAAAGCCAGATGACACACCAAATGCACCAATAAGTAACCCGGCTCCATCCGTGGAGTTGCCGCATACAATAGCGGTGAGTCTGAAAATCCTGCTGCTTCATAACGCAAAAGTACGAAATAAAGTTTAGAGTTTAAAGTTTAAAGTTTAAAGTTTTTGGCTAATATGACTTTTTTTCGTACTTTTGCACCATGAATACGCCGAAATTCAGCATCGTTTCTCCCGTTTACCACGGTGAGAAAATGTTGGAGGAATTGGTCCGTCGCATCGCACAGGCCGTTGCTCCGTTGACATCCGACTACGAAATAATTCTGGTGAACGACTGTTCGCCCGATGCTTCGTGGGACAAGATTCGGCAGTTGTGTGCCGCCGACACCAAGGTGAAAGGCATCAACCTGGCCCACAATTTTGGCCAGCCATACGCCATCACTGCCGGTCTGTCATACGCTCAGGGCGACTACATCGCCGTCATCGACTGCGATTTGCAGAACAAGCCGGAGGACCTCCCGGCTCTCTTCCTCAAGGCGATGGAGGGCTACGACATCGTAAGTGCCCGCCGCGTGCATCGCGACGACACCTTCCTCAAACGCCTGTCTTCCGCCGTCTTCCACCGCGTCTATGACTTCCTTAGCGGCTTCTCCACCGACAAAGCCGTGGCCGAATTCGGTGTATATTCCAAGCGCATCGTCAAAGTCTATTGCAGCATCCCGGAATACAGCCGTTCGTTCGTCGAACTTATCCACACGCTGGGCTTCCGCAAGACAGGCATCGACGTGATGCACGACCACCGGCTGGAGGGCAAAAGCTCTTACAACCTTTCGCGCCTGCTCCGCCTGTCCTTCAATGCCATCATCTCCAATTCCAACCGGCCGCTTCAACTGGCTGTCACCTTGGGCTTCATCATGAGCCTGTTTTCGTTTCTCATGGCAGTGTACAACATATTTGCCAAATTTGCCGGATGGAACGAGGTGGCAGGCTACACCACGACGGTCTTCTCCATCTGGTTTGTCGGCGGTCTGCTGCTCTTCATGATGGGCATCCTGGGGCTTTACATCGGCAAAATCTTTGACCAGGTGAAGGGACGCCCCGTGTTTATCGTTCAGGATACGCTCAATATTTAGTCGTTTCATCGCATGATACCGTTCAACAAACCATACTTCTCGGGTCGCGAGCTCGCCTATATGGAGGAGGTCTGCCACAGCGACACGATGTCGGGCAACGGCCATTTCACCAAACTGTGCCACGGATTCTTCGAGAAGCGCTACGGCTTCCGCAAATGTCTGCTCACCACCTCCGGCACCGACGCCCTTGAGATGTGCGCCATGCTGTGTGAACTCAAGCCGGGCGACGAGGTCATCGTGCCTTCCTACACTTTTGTGTCGTCGGCGCTCGCCTTCCTGAGGGAAGGAGCCACCGTGCGCTTTGCCGACAGCGGCAGGGAGAACCCCAACATCACCGCTGAGACCATCGCCCCGCTCATCAACGATAAGACCCGCGTCATCTGCGTGGTGCACTACGCCGGCGTAGCCTGCGACATGGACGCCGTCATGGCACTGGCTGAAGAGCATCATCTCCTGGTGGTGGAGGATGCGGCGCACGCCATTGACGCATACTATAAGGGACGTCCTTTGGGCGGTATCGGCCACCTGGCGGCTTTCTCCTTCCATGAAACAAAAAATATCAGCAGCGGCGAAGGCGGCATGCTGGTGGTCAACGATGAGCGCTTCGTGCGCCGCAGCGAGATTCTGTGGGAAAAGGGCACCAACCGTGCTGAGTTCTATCGCGGCATGGTGAACAAATACGGTTGGTGCGACATGGGCAGCTCGTTCCTCCCCTCGGAGTTCAACGCCGCCTATCTTTGGGCCCAGTTGGAGCAAATCGACGACATTCAGGGCAAGCGTCTGCACATCTGGCAGCGCTATGACGAAGCGCTGCTCGGACGTCTGCGCCACGGCATCTGCGTCATGCCGGAGACGCCGGACTACGCCACCAACAA
Organism: uncultured Bacteroidales bacterium; assembly: GCA_902791295.1. Taxonomy (GTDB): domain Bacteria; phylum Bacteroidota; class Bacteroidia; order Bacteroidales; family Bacteroidaceae; genus Physcousia. The sequence continues at coordinate 23,487 of CADAVI010000007.1, forward strand.
TGCTCACATGTACTATCTGCTCTGCCCCTCGCTGAAGGAGCGCACGGCGCTGATGAACTACCTCAAAAACCACGGCGTGCAGACCACGTTCCACTATCTGCCCCTGCATTCAAGCACATACTACGCACCGCGCCATGACGGACGCGCCCTGCCCGAGTGCGACCGCTACGGCGACTGTCTCGTGCGTCTGCCTCTTTTCTACGAACTCACCGACAGCGAGATTGATGAAATCACCGCACTTCTCCTCGCTTATTGAGCACCGTTTCGTCCGCTTCTGCATCGTGGGCGCCGTGTCCACTGCTTTGCACTACGGGCTCTACTGCCTGCTGCTGTGGAGCACGGTGGAGGTGAACGTCTCCTATACCGCTGCCTATATCGCCAGTTTTTTCGCCAACTTCTATCTCACGAGTGTGTTCACGTTCCGCACCCGGCCCGCTTGGGGCAAGTTCACCGGTTTTGCAGGCAGCCACGCAGTCAACTACGTGCTCCACATCGTTTTGCTCAACCTCTTCCTGTGGCTGGGCGTCCCGCCGTATGTTGCCCCGATTCCCGTCATCGTGACGGCGATGCTCGTGCAGTACATCATACTGCGCTTTGTCTTTACGCATAAAATCACTCAGGTATGAAAAAAATCGTTCAGGCGCTTGTCACCTTCTTCTCCAATCCGAGAAACGTTTTTATTTTGGGCATGCTGGTGGCCATCGCGGCTACGGCTTTGGAGACCTTCCGGGGTCGCTGCACCAACTACTACGACTACCGCGATTCCACCGTAGATTTCTTCAACGGCATCTGCGTTTACACGGCCGAGTGGGTGGTGGCGCATAAGATATACTTCCTCTACACCCCCAACTTCAACTTCCTCTTTGCTCCGGTGGCCTATTCGCCGTGGTGGCTCGGACCGTTCATCTGGAATCTGGCCAACTACTCCCTTTTCTTCCTCTCCATCTGGACCTTGCCCAAGCACTATGCCGATCACCGGCTCAAGATGTTTCTCTTTCTTCTCCTGGTGTTGGAGCAGAGCATCTTCTGTTTTCAGTACAACACGGTGGTGTGCTACATCTTCCTCTTTGCCTTCACGCTGATGGAGCGCGGTCAGTTCTTCTGGGCCGTACTGCTCATCATGTATTCTGCCTGCACGAAAATCTACGGCGGCATTGAGCTCGCCCTCCTGCTTTGCTATCCCCGCTTTTGGCGTCACATGGGCTATGCCGTCCTTTGCAGCCTGCTATTCTTCCTGATGCCTGCCCTCAAGGTGGGCGTCGACGGACTGATACCGCTCTATCAGAGCTGGCTGTCGATGATTGAATCCCATCACAGCGATGCGGATTTTGTCGGTCTTCTGTTTGCCCCCGGGTTCAAGCAGCTGTTCCTGGCCGACTACCGCCTTTTCCAACTCGGCGTCCTGGCCATTTTGGGTGTTTTGTTTTTCTGGCGGCGCGACCGCTGGAGCGACTTCAAATTCCGGGCTCATGCCCTTGGCGTACTGATGGGCTATGTCATTCTCCTGAGCGACTGCCCCGAGACACACACCTATATCATTGCGCTCTCCGGTTATATGCTGTGCTACTGGCTGTGGGATAAGCATACGGTCTACGACAAAATTCTCTTCTGGTGCATGTTCGTGCTTTTCGGCATGGTGCCCAGCGATGTGCTGTGTCCGGTCTCAGTGCACGAGTTTCTCCATGCCGACCTCTGGCTTGATGTCTATGGCTACACGCTGGTATGGCTTGAAATGATTTGGGTGGCCGTCCGTCCCTCAGGCATATCACCGGCCTCCGGAAAACCAGCTATAGAGTGAATGTGCATGCCTGTCCGTCCATCGGGAAACGAGGAGGACGAGGAGCACCACGAGGAGCGGCACAGCGAAATACGCCGCATACGCGGCAAGGGGATGGGCCCACATCATCAGACACATACGCTGTCCGATGTGGAGGGGCATATAGTGCATCGCGTAGAGAAAGAAGGAGTATTTGAAGACCTGGAGCGAGGGGATGCGTACAAGGCGGTTTGCCAGGTCGTAGAGACCGATGCAGAGCGACGGTCCTATCCACTGCACGGCATTCATGCTCAGGGCTGAGGGCCAATGCAAATCCCAGTAGAAAATGACGGGATAGAAGGCGATGGAGAGAAAGGTAATCCACAGCGGCTGCTCGCGGAACATGAGGTCCTTGTGGTGTACGCCCGCATAGCCTCCCGAGAGATACAACGGGAGCCAGAGTATCGGGCTGCAAAACGGATGCCGGAACGCCACACACACCACACACGAGACAAGGAGACACAAGGGGAACAGCCTCCTGCTGCGCACCATCAGCCACAAGAGAGGGGCGACAAGGGCATAGACGAAGATGACGCCGACATACCACAGCACCGTGTACTGGCATGAGACGATGCCCGTAAGAACGTCGGCAATGCCGTCGAAGGGGAAACGGTCGCTGATGAATGAGGGGACGAGGTGAAGGGCAACGTACCATGCAAGGGCAAAGACGGCGTTCCACAGCAGGTAGGGCAAGAGCAGACTCTTCAGACGTGTGCGCAGTTTTTCAAGATAATCCGACGGTGTATAGGTGCGGAAAAAGAGATAGCCGCTGATAAAGAAGAAACAGGGCACGATGACCTCCATCATCCGATTGGTGTACTGCATCGTCAGAAGAAAAACCGGAGCTGCCGTTGCCGGCGGAATGAAGGGCAGGCGGGAATGCTGCCACACGATGCCGAGTGCCAGAAGGAAACTGAGATTAATGATTTTAGCAGATTTCACCGTTGCAGGGACTTACTTACCTACCTGACGGAACCAATAGTCAAACTTCCTGAAATCTTCCTCCGCAAGTGTTTCCGCTTTTGCCCGATCCATGCGGCATAGCGGGATGTCGCGATACATCGCCGCCACAAGCGAGAAGGTGCTGGGCGGACCGATGACGGCATCGCACATGGAGAGCATGAAGAGATCCTCGGCAGGATTTCCGCCAAGCAGATGCACGGAGACATTGCCGTCCTGCGTACCGGATTTCACCAGCTGCTGCATACGCTCCGCTGTGAGAGCCGCATCGTTGGTGGATATATATACGTGGACCTTCTCCCCGGGATGCATGCGGAGGAAAGCCCTCACGTAGGAGGCATAGGTGGCGTCGTCGTAGAAGTAATGGCCGTCGGCCCATTGGGCGTAGTCGCCGCGGCGCACATGAAGCCCCAACCGCACACCCTTGTCCTCGTCCAGGATGCGCATCTTGGCCAGCACGGGCAGCGTGTAGGCCTCGTCAATGCGAAAGAGGTCGCATATCTCATCGCGGTATTTCAGGAAGAGATCATAGTGACGCACCTCCCATCCAGCCACCACCACGTGGCGGTGCCTGTCCACGAAGCGATTGAGCGCCTCGCGGTCGCACCCGGGCCTGTAGTTCGCTGTTGGTATCAGACGCAGCGCAGCGGCAATCTTCACCAGGAGATAGAGGACAAAACTCGTGTGCCCGGTGTGACGTATGCGGAAATAGGGATACTTGTAGGAGAAACGCATGGAGAGCACATGTCTTCCGTGCTCACGTCCGTAAGCATAGACGTGGGCAAACTGCAACAGATTGTTGCACATCTGGCTTTTGTCGCGGGCGAATATCATTGGTTTTGTCGCATGTATTGAGGGAATGTCAGGGACGCACGACCTCCGCTGTAGCGGCGGCAAAGTGTTTCGTAGTCGGCCATCTTCTTATTGGGCAGGCGCTTTTGCAGCCAGGGACGCAGTATCTTCCTCTGCACGAAGTTACCGTAAAGTTCAAATTCCGAGAAGCCCGATCCCTGCGTCCTGTCATAACTATCAAGCACCACTTCCCACCAGGCCTTCTCTCCGCCTTGCTCCAGACGGCGGTGAAGCGCCTCCAGATGTTCCTTGGAGAAGAGCATCTTGTGCGCCACGTAAGAGAGGTTGGCCAGCTTCAGCTCGGGGATGAGCCTCAGGATGTTGTCATAGTAGGGCCGATGGCATTCGTAGCTCATATAAAACACCGTCTCGCCGGCAGCCGAGAGAAACACGTGAGGCCGGATCAGCACGTGGTCGGCGTCGATGCAGAGATAGTGACGGCAGGTGCCCACCCTGCCGCTCAGCTTGATGAACTGCTGGAAGAGCCATCCGCTGCGGTCGCCCAGATTCAGCGCTTTCGGACCGAAGCCGAGCACCGACGTTTCTTCCACATACACCAGTCCCTGCTCCCGGCAGAACTGCTTCACCCGCTCATCGTCGGGCGCCACCAGATAGATGTTTTCTATCGGATGCTGCACCTGCCGCCTCACGCCCTCAATGCAGAGGGGCAGCGTGCCCAGATCTTTGGCCACCACGGGGATGACCACGTCGATGGGGTCATCGGAAGGAATGACGGGAGAGAACTTTCTCCACGAAAACAGCCTGTATCTCAGTTCGCGCCAGGTCATAGTCGGTCTGCCATCTTATAGAGTTTCTGATAATATGCTTTGAGTCTCTGCAACGCCTGCTCCCGCTGCCCTTCGGGCCAGGTGGAGAGCATCACGCGGGCAGAGGTGTTGTCCCAAATAAGAGCACCCTCTTCACGCACCATACCCACGGCATCGGGCACGGCAAACACGGCGTAGTGTGCCGCCCCGCCGTCCAGCAGGTCTTTCGACCAGGGAAAAGCCTCGTGAGAGGCGCCGACGAGGGAGAGCAGCGTCGCCGCCAGGTCCGTCTGCGAACCAAGAGTGTCTATCTTTCGGGGCGCACGCACCACACCGCCCGTCATCACCAGCGGCACATGGTAGTGCTCCAGCGCATAGTTGTTCATCACGACAGGATAGCATCCCTGATGGTCGGGCACCATCACCACCAGCGTGCGTTCCCAGCCGGGCTGACTGCGCAGCCTATCCACGAAATGTCCCAGACAGGAATCGGTATAATGGAAGGCGTTCAGCGGCGGATACGCCAACACCTGATGGTCCGGCACGTCAAAGGGTTCGTGACTGCTTGAAGTCTGCACCACGGCAAACAGCGGTTCACCGGCAGGCATACTCTCCAGGTCGTCCGCAGCGCGATCAAACACGGGTCCGTCTGCCACACCCCATTTCCCGGTGCGCTGCGATGCGGGGAAATCTTTTTCCGAGACAATGTCCTGAAATCCTGCTGCCACCAGATACGAGCGCATGTTGCTGAAATTCGTGTCGCCTCCGTAATAGTAGCGCGCGGCGTAGCCCGCCTGCTTCAAAGCCGTTGCCAGCGAGGGCAGTGTCGCCGTCTTGCGGGGCTGATCCATCAGAGAGTAGGTCGGGAATGCAGGAATGGCGCTCAGGACGCTGACCAGCGCACGGTCGGTGCGCATCGTGTTGCTGTAGAAGCGCGTGAAATACAGGCCCTCCGTCGCCATCTGCTCCAGTCGTGGCACGACGCCTTTCACCAGCCCCGCCTCCTCCATGAGTTGCGTGGAAAAACTCTCCAGGATGACCAGCACGATGCGCTCGGGCTTTGCCGTGAAGAGGCTGTCACGAGGCACAACAGCAGCCGAATCCGTCTCGTGATTGAGACTGTCCACCAGAAGTTCCGCTTCTTCGTCGCTCATGAAGCGGTATTGCGAGGAGAGGTCTTCCCTGTGTGCTGCGCTCTCGATAAAACTGAACACGGGGTTCACTGCCGCGTGGTTGAGTCTGATGTTCTCTGAGAAATATACCGTGCCGGTGTGGTTCGTGCCGGTACTGAGTCCGCCGCGCATAGGCAGAATCAACGCCACGGTCAGCAGCAGCAATGCCAGACGGCCGCCCCATCCGGCGGAGGCCTCATAAGGGGGTCTCAGACGCCACACGCCCCACGTCAGTCCTGCCATCGTCACGGCTGCAGCTGCCATCTGCCAAAGCGTTGCTGAAGCCAGTGCTTCGGCGGGCGAAGTCGTGAGATAGAGTATCGGGGTGTAGTCGAGCGGAAAGCCCCACGGTCCGTAGAGTCCGAGATTGGCCACGGTGGCCAGAGCGTACACACAGCCGAAAAAGGCAAAATAGGCGCTCCACAGGACTTTCATCCGGCGACCTCCTGCACCGATGAGCAGGAGCAGACCGGGAATCACCGTCAGGTAGGCACCGACAGCCGCATCCAGCTTCAGACCATAGACCACAGCAAGCAGACGCTCGCTCCACGGGGCATCGGTCATCAGACCGCTGTAGAGCAGCAGGAAAAGCACGTGGCCCACAGTGCCCGTCAGCGTCCAGAGCAGGAAGGTCAGCAGGAAGGTTTTCAGTGATTTCATCATCTTTCTTCCTCCTTTCTGTCCATCACCAGGCTGTCGCCCAGCATGCGCTGCATATAGCTTTGCTCCACGGCGCGCCTGAGCGCCTCATTGCCGCCCTTCATGGCAAGCGTTCCCTGCCAGGTGACGGCCCACAGCAGAGAGTCCGGCGTTGAGAGCACATCCTGGCCGAAGGCAATATACGGCTTGTTGTATTTCAGAGCCGAGAGCACGGTGGGCATGATGTCGATTTGCTGCACTGGACCTTCACGCCGCCCGGGGCGGAAGATTTCTCCCGTGGGGTCGTAGAAAATCACCGGCACGCGAAACAGTCCCCACAGCGTCTGATACTCCGCCCGGCTGCTGGCGTTGGTGTGGTCGCCCGTGATGACGAAGAGCGTGTTTTTGAACCAGGGTTCCTTCTCCGCTGCCTCAAAGAAGCGCCGCAGCGAGAGGTCGAGATAGCGCACGCAGCGGTGCATCGGGTTGTCCGGATTGTCCGGGAACTGCTCCTCGTATTGCGCGGGAATGCGGTAGGGATGGTGGCTGGACGCCGTGAACACTGCAGCCATGAACGGCTCCGCCATCTGCTCCGTCAGCGTGCGCTCCATAAACTGCAGGAAGGGCTCGTCCCAAATGGCCCACATGCCGTCGAACTCCCTCTCGCCTCCGAAGCGGCTGTCGGCGTCAAACTCCGTACGGCCGTAGTAGCGCTGAAAGCCGCTGTTGCGGGCAAAGGCTTCAAAACCCATCGACCCGTTTTGTGCACCGTGGAAGAATCCCGTCGTGTAGCCCGCTCCGCCCAACTCGTGCGCCAGACCGCCCACACGGTTCATGGCGGACGGCGTCAGCAGGAAAGGCTCCCCCATCATCGGGATGGACGAGAGCACGGAGGGCATGCCGTCGATGCTCTTGCGCCCGTTGGCATAGTTCTCGCGGAAGGTGAGGCTCTCGCGGCAGAGCGAGTCGAGGAAGGGCGTCTGCCCCTCGTAGTCGTTGTAGTGTCCAAAGTATTCCTGCCCCAGGCTTTCGCAAATCATCACCACGACATTGCGCCGCACCATCGTCTCCCCGCTGCCGGGGTGCACGGGTGTGTAGATTCGGTCCAGCTCCCCGGCGCTGTAGTAGCCCGGGTCGCGGAACACGGCTTTATTCCAGGTGCGAATCAGTGAAAACGGCGTATTGAGGATGACGGCAGCCGTCTGAGGTGAGGCGGTATACTGAAAGGCGTTGCTGACGGTGACGGGACGCACGGCAGTGGTGAATCCGCCGCGCATGCCGGCTATCGAAAGCGGCACGTAGCAGAGCAGAGCCAAAAAGGCTGCTGCTGCGCTGCACCGTCCGAACCTTTGCTCCCAGGCAAAAGGGCGCACGCTTCGGTACAGGCGCCACGAGGCCCAAAGCATCAGGACGCCCGCCACAACGATATACCAGTGGCGCAACACTTCCGCCGCCACAATGCCGATGAGGTTGTTTTCGTGAGAGAACTCCCCCATCACCGTGCCCGTCGTGCGACGCCCCGTGAAGGGAAAATAGAGCGCATCGCCGAGATTGCTCACCACGATGAGGACCGTCGCCAGCATGAAGAGCAGGCGCAGAGTGAGGGCATAGCCTCTCTTCGTCTTCCACATGGCCGGCAAGGGCAACAGGGCGACAAGGGCGTAGGGGGCCATGAGATAGAGCAGCGCCGAGGTGTCGAAGAGCAGGGACCCCGTGAAGAGACGCCCCCAAGGCTCCGCCGTCAACTGTGGCGCCAGGAGCCCCCAATTCTCCGCAACAAAGACCACGCGGCACAAGCCCGTTATCAGGTATGCCAAAAGGAAGTTGAGGAAGAAAGAGCGTATCATGGGCGCAAAATTAGCAAAAAGTTCTGAGTTCACGTCTCCGCTCCCCCGGATTTTTTGTCATGTGGGATATTTTTTCTACTTTTGCCCCAAACAAATTTGAATTATGCTCAAACAGTTCTTCTCCATCATGGCCCGCTATTTGCGTCCCTACCGCAAATATCTGGTGTGGTCCGTTGTGCTGAACTTCTTCTCCCAGTGGATGAACGTCTTTTCCTTTGTGGTGCTCATCCCCATCCTCAACATCCTCTTTAAGATTGACCAGACGGTTTACACCTACCGCGAGATTGACTGGGCCCATATCCACAAGGACGACATCATCAACAACGGCTATGCCTGGTGTCAGGAGATGATTGCCGCCCACGGCGCTTTCTTCACGCTGGTCATCATGGGCGTGGCGCTCATCGTCATGACGGGTATCAAGACGGCGGGCTACTTTGCCTCTTCCGCCGTGATGGTGCCGCTGCGCACCGGTGTGGTGCGCGACATCCGCATCCAGGTCTATAAGAAAGTGCTGGCCCTGCCTCTGGGCTTCTTCACCGAGGAGAAAAAGGGCGATATCATCGCCCGTATGAGTGCCGACGTGCAAGTTGTCGAGGGCAGCATCACGAGCAGCATCGACATGCTCATCCGCCAGCCCATTGCCATCCTCGTGTGCTTCTTCACGCTTTTCACCGTGTCGTGGCAGCTCACCTGCTTCGTACTCATTGTGGCACCTTTTGCCGCATGGCTCATGGGCATTGTCTCCCGCAAGCTGAAGGCGCAGAGCGGCACCGTGCAGGGTCAGTGGGGCGACATCATCGCCCAGCTCGACGAGACGCTCGGCGGCCTGCGCATCATCAAGGCGTTCATCGCCGAGGAGAAGATGACGCGCCGCTTCATCTTTGTCAACGATGAGTTCCGCCGCGGCATGAACCAGATGGTCATCCGCCAGAACGCCGCCCACCCCATGTCGGAGTTCCTCGGCACCATCATCATCGTCGTCGTGCTGTGGTTCGGCGGCCTGCTGATACTTCAGGGTTCCAACCTCATCGATGCCTCCACCTTCATCTTCTACATGGTGATTCTCTACTCCGTCATCAACCCCATCAAGGAGCTTTCACGCGCCACCTACCAGATTCCCCTGGGTCTGGCTTCGATGGACCGTATCGACTTCATCCTCAAGGCGGAGAATCCCATCAAGGAGCTCCCGAACGCCAAGGTGATTAAGGACTTCACCAAATGTATTGAGTTCAAGCACGTCTCCTTCTCCTACATCGAGGGCCGCCCTGTCCTGCGCGACATCAACATCACGGTGGAGAAGGGCAAGACCATCGCACTCGTGGGTCAGTCGGGCTCGGGCAAATCGACGCTCGTCGATCTCGTGCCGCGCTACCACGACATCAAGGAGGGCGAGGTGCTCATCGACGGCGAGAACATCAAGAACGTCACCATCTCCTCCCTGCGTTCGCTCATCGGCAACGTCAACCAGGAGGCCATCCTCTTCAACGACACCTTCTACAACAACATCACCTTCGGCGTGGAAAACGCCACGATGGAGCAGGTCATCGAGGCCGCCAAGATTGCCAACGCCCACGACTTCATCATGGAGTCGGAGCACGGCTACGACACGATGATAGGCGATCGCGGCGGACGCCTCTCGGGCGGCCAGCGCCAGCGCGTCTCCATTGCCCGCGCCATCCTGAAGAATCCGCCCATCCTCATCCTCGACGAGGCCACTTCGGCCCTCGACACCGAGTCGGAGCGCCTGGTGCAGGAGGCTCTGGAGCGCCTCATGAAAATCTGCGTCCTCTACGAGGGACAGATTGTGGAGCGCGGCACCCACGAGGAGTTGCTGGCGATGAACGGCTACTACAAGAAGCTCAACGACATGCAGCAGCTCTGAGTGACGCAAACGTCACCCCATAAAGAAAGCGGAGCCCCTTCGGGCCCCGCTTCTTTTTTGCGGATGATGCCGCGCGGTCAGTCAATAGCGTACTCCACCGTATTCACCACACGCACGCGCTTGATGTAGGGCGTGTTGGGGTCGCGGTCTTCGATGCTGAACTGCCCCTGCTGCGCGGAGATGATGCCGCTGATGCCGGCCTTGGCGTCGCTGGCAAACTGCTCCGCCGTCTGGCGTGCGTTCTGCATGGCTTCCTGCACCATCTCAGGCTTGATGTCGGTCAGTCCGGTGTACTCATAGCGCACGCGCTGCGCATCGCCGTACTCCTCCGTCACCAGGGCGATGCCCTGCTTCATGAGGTCCTGCTGGCGGTTCATCAGCTCGCGCACCTTGTCCACGTCGGTCGAACTCACCGTGATGATGCATTCGGCCTTGTAGCGGTAGTTCATGATTTCGTTGCCGTAGTTGTCGGCCTGCCGGTCCCGTATGGTGGGGGGATTGACGCTGATTTCCGAGTCCTTCAGTCCGGCGGCTTTCAGGAAGGCCACCACCTTGCGGTTTTTTTCGGCGATGAGTTCGTACATGGCCGAGGGGTCGTTGCCCAGTTCCTTATACATCAGGGGCCAGGTCACCTTGTTGGCGGGCACCTCGCGCTCCGAGAGACCCTTCACCGTCACCTTGCGGTCCATCTTCTTGAAGTTCTGCACGCCGCTCTTGATGCAGCAGCCCAGCACACACAGCCCCAGCGCCAGGATGACAGAGGGCAACAAATACTGATTCTTCATAGCCTTTCAATTATACATTATATATTTTAATTTTCACTTTTCATTTTTCATTAACGAAATGTAACGCTGACGCTTTTGAGGTCTTCGGGGCGCGAACTGTTGCCGTAGCTCACCTCATAGACGCCGCCCTTGCGGGCCTGCATGGCATTGCAGTCGGTGTTGAACAGGGCGAAGCTCTCCGGCGTGAGCGTCAGGCTGACGTCGGCCTTCTCGCCGGCTTTCAGCGTCACGCGGCGGAAGCTGCGCAGGGAGCGCAGGGGCCCTTCGGCGTCCTGCGTGTCGCGGATGTAGATTTGCAGCGTCTCGCTGCCGTCGCGCTTGCCGGTGTTCTTCACGGGGACGGTGAGCGTCACCTCGCCGCCCTGCTGCTTCACGGTGGCCTCGCCGATTTCAAACGTCGTGTAACTCAGTCCGTAGCCGAAGGCGAAGAGCGGATCGCTGAAGTAGCGGTAGGTGCGTCCCTTCATGCTGTAGTCCTCGTAGTCGGGCAACTGCTCCGTGGAGCGGTAGAAGGTGACGGGCAGCTTGCCGCCGGGGTTCACGTCGCCGAAGAGCACGTCGGCCACTGCCGTGCCGCCCTCCTCGCCGGGATACCAGGCCTGCACGATGGCGTCGCACGACTCCGTCTCCGGCGTCAGCGCGATGGCGGAACCCGAGCAGCAGACGAAGATGACCTTCTTGCCGGCAGCCTTGAGGGCCTTCAGCAGTTCGCGCTGCACCTTGGGCAGCTCGATGCTGGTGCGGTCGCCGCCCTTGAATCCATCGATGTTGACGGGCATCTCCTCACCCTCCAGCGTGGGGGCGATGCCGCCCACGAAGACCACCTTGTCGATGCCCTTGAGCTGCTCGGCCACTGCGGCGTAGTCGATGGGAGCCTGCCGGGCTATGTTGAGCTTGAGGTCGCTGCCCCAGGTGGCCACGTGGCTGTAGCGCACCTCGACGGCATACTCCTTGCCGGCCTCAGCCTGAATCTTCGTCTCGGTGTCGGCGGTGCGCCAGGTGTGCTCGCGCTTCCTGCGCTCTCCGTTGACATAGACCTCAAAGTGGCCCGTGCCCTCCACCTTCACCACGTATTCGCCGTCGGCCGGTGCCGTGAACACCGTCTCGTATTTCGCCGAGAAGCCCTCCAACTTGATGCCGGGGGCAAACTGGTGCATGCCGGCGGTGGTGACGGCGAGCGGTGTGGTGTAGTATTCCGTGGCGTCGGGCTTGCCCTCCATCTTGAGGTTGTTCCAGAAGGTGCCGCGCACGCCCTTGCGTCCGCCGATGGCGCAGTCCGTTGCCATCAGACATTCGTTCACGCGGTCGCTCGTCAGGTCGCAGCCCTTCATCCAGGTCACCTTCTTCTGCTTGTTTTTGATGCCCTGCAGGATGCTCACGCTGCGGTTGGGCACGCCGTTGTAGTTGCCCCACATCATGGTTTCGCTGTCGGCGTTGGGACCGATTACGGCAATGCGCTCCTTACCTTTCTTGAGGGGCAGCACGCCGCCCCTGTTCTGCAGCAGGACTATGCTTTCCCGCGCCATATCGAGGGCCAGCTGGCGATGCTCCCTGCTGTCCATCACCGAATAGGGAATCTGCGACCACGACACCAGTTTCGGGTCGTCCATCTCACCCAGGTCGAAGCGGCCCTCCAGCAGGCGCTTCACATGCTTGTCCACCTCCTCTTCGGTGAGGAACCCTTTCTTCACAGCTTCGGGGATGGAACGATAGACGTAGTCCCATCCGCACTCCACGTCGGTGCCGGCCAGCGTGCCCACGCGGGCGGCGTGCACCTTGTCGCTGGAGGTCTTGTGGTTCTGCCAAAAGTCGCTCACGGCGCCGCAGTCGCTCACCACGAGGTATTGGAAGCCCCATTCATCCCTCAGGATTTGCTGCAGCAGCCGGTTGCTGCCGCAGCAGGGCTCGTCCTCCCAGCGCTGATAGGCGCACATCACCTCTCTCACCTTGGCTTTCTGCACCAGGTCCTTGAAAGCGGGCAGATAGGTCTCGTGCAGGTCGCGCAGCGACACGTTGGTCACGTTGGCGGTGTGGCGCGTGTATTCCGGACCGCTGTGCACGGCATAGTGTTTGGCGCAGGCCCACAGCTTGCGGTATTTGCTGTCCTCGGGGCCCTGCAGCCCCCTCACCACCGACTGCCCCATGACACTGGTGAGATAGGGGTCTTCACCGTAGGTCTCCTGTCCGCGTCCCCAGCGCGGGTCGCGGAAGATGTTGACATTGGGGGTCCACACGCTCAGCGAGTGAAACTTCTCGTCTTCGCCGCCATTGTCCATACGTTTGTGGTACTGGGCGCGCATCTCGGTGCTGGCGGCGTCGAACACGCGGTAAAGCAGATCCGGGTCGAAGGAGGCGGCCATGCCGACGGGCTCGGGAAACACGGTGACGTTGCCCATGTTGGCGGCGCCGTGGAGCGCTTCGCTCCACCAGTAGAACTTCTTGATGCCCAGACGCGGGATGGCGGGCGACTCGTCGAGCATCAGCTGTGCTTTCTCTTCAAGGGTGAGCCGGCTGCAGAGGTCTGCGGCGCGCTCTTTGGCACTGAGGTTGGGATTCTGCCAGGGATCCTGCGCCCCGGCGCTGAGACTTGCCATGCTGAGACAGACGGCGAAAAGAATGTTTTTCATGTCGGTTTTTCTTGTTTTTCTTATGGCAAAGATACTAAATTTTATTGAGAATGGAACTTTAACTTATAATCTTTAACCATTAACCCTCAACCGTTAACCTTTTTTTATTATCTTTGCCCGGCAAAGCCTTAAACACTGCTCCATGAGACACCTCAGTAACGCCCTCAGACCTCTCCTCCTGCTGCTCGCCCTGGCGCTGACACTGACGCTCGGCGCCGAAGGCATCGAATTCCCTGCGGAGTATCGGGTCACGACGACGCTCAACGTGCGCAGCCTCGCGGACTCCGATGCACCGAAAATCGGCACGCTGCAGCGCGGCCAGCATGTCGTGGTGGTGGGAATTGCCGAACCCTACTACGACTACGACCGCGACTGGGCCGAAATCCGCTACGGCGAACGGGAGGCCTTCGTGGCCCTTGACTATCTGGAGTATATCGGCCCCGTCAAGACGGAGACCGACACCCCCGATGTCAGCGATGACGACGCTGCCTCCACTTGGCGTCCTCCCCTCTGGCACAGGATTTACCAATACGGGGAGACGCTTTTCGGATGGATGTGGACCCTCTTCAAGTGGTTCTTCTGGATCACCGTCATCGGGCT
>CADAVI010000008.1 GCA_902791295.1 uncultured Bacteroidales bacterium
CCTCGTGCGCCTGTGTCAGAAGGTCTTAGAGCCCCTCAGGGAGCACTTCGGCACGCCCGTCAAAATCAACAGCGGATTCCGCTGCCAGGCGCTCAACAAAGCCGTAAAAGGCGCAGCGAACAGCTACCACACGAAAGGCCGCGCCGTCGATATCCCGATGCACCCCGGCTGGCTCGCGTACATCCGCGACCACTTGCCGCATACGGAGTTGATCAATGAGGGTACGTGGATACACGTCGCCCTGTAGGCGACGGGATTCAAGATGCAAGATGCAAGTACCTGAAACCTGAATCCTGAAACCTGAAACTAAAAAGCCCTGCCACCCGGCGGGGCTTTTTTATTTGTTTGCTTGCGTAGTTTGCGTGTTTCAGTTGTTTCAGTTTTTTCACTTTTCACTCTTCTCCCCAAGGCCCATCACCTTCCAGTAGGCAACAGGCATCACGGTGAGGATGAAGAACATCGTCAGCAGCGTGCCGTAGCAAATCACAGCACCCATAGGCACCCATAGGGCGCTGCCGCCCAAAATCATCGGCACGACACCCATGGAGGCTGCAGCCGATGTCAGGAAGATGGGGCGCATGCGGCGCTCGGCAGCCACGTGGATGGCGTCCTTGAGGGAGAGATGCTCCAACTCGCGCACCTCGGCGGCGTAGTCGAAAAGGATGACGCCGTTGCGCACCAGGATGCCCATCAGCGAGACGAAGCCCAAGACGCTGGTCAGCGAGAACTCAATGCCCTGAATCAGCAGACCCATCGCCATGCCGAAGACGCAGAGCGTGAGGCTGACCATCACGAGCAGCGACTCGCTGACGCTCTTGAAGTGCCACAGCAGGACGAAGAAGATAATCATCACCGAGAGCACCAGGCCGCTTGCTATCTGCGGACCCGTCTCGCCGTCGGCCTCATACTGGCCGCCGTATTCCAGCTGCACGCCGGCAGGCAGCTTGAAGCCCTCGAGGCGCTTCATAATCTTGCGGGTGACGATGCCTTCGTTCTCGCCGCGGGCCAACTCGGCCATCACGGTGACGGTGCGCAGACCGTTGCGGTGGCATATCTGCCCGTATTGCCAGGTGGGCACAATCTCGGCAAACTGGCGCAAGGGCACACTGGGAATGGCCTCGCCCACGAAGCGAACGCTCACGAACGTGGGCACGTCGGTGGGAATGGCCGCCGTGAGGCCGATGGGAATCAGCTCGTCCATGATGTCCTGCTCAGTGGCCTGATCGGCGTCCTCCGTCTTCATCTTCACGTTGACGTCGTAGTCGCCCTCCCAGGCGGTGCTCACGGTGAGGCCGTCGCCATAGCGGAACGCCATCTGCATCTCCACCGTCTGATTGGTGATGCCCAGGCGGCTGGCCTTCTCGTCGTCAATCTGAATGCGTGTGGTGGAGAGGGGCTCCAGCAGGTCGTGACGCACAAGGAGCAGCTCGGGCATCTCGCGCATGATTTTCGTCACACTGTCGGCACACATCGCCAAGGCTTCGAGGTTGTCTCCCCTGAAGCGCACCTCGATGGGCACGGTGCACGAACTGAAGGTCAGCTGCTTTATCTTGACGTAGGCCTCGGGGAAGTAGTTGGTGAACTTCGCCGTGTACTCCTCCACAAGCTCCTCGGTGGCTTCGTTGGAGGTGGTGTTGACGATAAACTGCGCATAGTTCTCGGCAGGGAACTGGGGCGCATAGGAGGTGTGGAAGCGGGGTGAAGAGGACCCCTTGAAGGAGGCAACACCCACAACACGCTCATCCTGGCGCATCATGTGCTCCAGCGAGTCGGCAACAGCCGTCGTGTAGTCGATGCCGGCGCCCGAAGGCAGGTAGATCTCCACGGCAAACTGGTCGCGGTCGGCAAAGGGCATCAGCTTCTGCGGAATCTGAGTGAACATCAGTGCACCGACCACAAAACCGCCGGCGCCCATGCCGATGGTGCCCCAGGGATGGCGGAAACACCAGGCAAGCAGCACCTTATAGCAGCGATCCATGAGGTCGAGCAGATTGAAGGGCTTCTTGCCGTTCTTGGGACGCGCCTCGCCGATGGGCTTCGTGATAAAGTAGTATTGCAGGATGGGCAGCAGCGTCTGCGCGATAATCATCGAGATGAAGAGCACAATGCTGATGGCCCAGGGGAACGACAGCAGGAAATCGTGCATCTGGCCCTTCATGGTGAAGAGGAAGGGGAAGAAAGTCACCGAGATGCACAGCGTGGCCGTGAAGATGGACTTGAGGAAATGCACGGTGGCGTCGATGGAGGCCTGCCAGCGCGGCTTGCCCTCGGCCATCATCTCCATGTAGGAGTCGATAATCACGATGGAGTCGTCGACAATCATGCCCAGCGTCACGATGAGCGCCGCCAGCGTGACGGTGTTGAGCTCGATGCCGAAGAGGTAGAAGGCACTCAGCGAGATGAAGATGGTGATGGGCATCGTGCCCGCCGCCACCATAGCCACACGCATGGGCATGATGAGCACCACGACGAGAATCACCGTGGCGATGGCTATCATCAGTTCGTGCAGGAAGTTGCTGATGCTGTTGTCCACCACCGTCTTCTGATTGGTGATGGGCGTCAGGCGCACGTCGGCAGGCAACACCCGCTGCAGGTGAACCAGCTTTTCTTCTATCTCGGCACCCATGCTCGAAACGTCCTGGCCCTTCTTGATTTCCACACTCAGGATGAGGCACTTCTTGCCGTTGTTGGTGATGAACGACTTGGGCTTCGGGTATTCGCGCTTCACGGTGGCGACATCCTTGAGGCGGACGACGTTGCCGCTGGCATCGGTGTAGATCACGGTGTTCTCCACGTCGTAAATCTTGTTGAGCGCGTGGTCCACGTAGATGGGCGACTCGTTGCCGCCGTTCTTGAGGCGTCCGGCGGTGGTCACAAAGCCTTTGGCCCTGAGCTGCTGGCCGATGAGCAGATAACTGATGCCGTAGTGCGAAAGCTTGTCGCTGTTGATGTAGATGCTGATTTGGTCCTTCTGCAAACCGAAAACGCTCATCTTGCCCACGCTGGGAATCATGCGCAGGGAGTCGATGAGTTGGTTCATGTAGTCGTTGAGCTCACGGTAGGTCTTATCCTCCGACTCCATCGCAAGGAGCAGCGCCGAGGTGTCGCCGAAGTCGTCGTTGACCTTGATGGCCAGCACGCCATCGGGCAGCGAGAACCTGAAATCCTGCACGCCGTGCTTGAACTTCGACCAGAAGCCGTCCTTGTCCGTCAGATCGTCGTTGAGCTCCACGCGGATGATGGCGACGCCGTCCTTGGTGAAGCTGACGGTCTTCTCCTTCTTCACTTCCTTGTAGGTGAAGATGTATTTCTCCAACGGCTTGGTCACCTGCTCCTCCATCTCCTGCACCGTGACGCCGGGATAGACGGCGATGACAAGGCCCTGACGGATGGTGAAGTCGGGAAATTCGTTCTTATTGATGTGCGCCAGGCCGTAGATGCCCATCGCCACAAAGCAGCTCACGAGCAGAATGATGATTTGCCGGTAGTGCATCGACCACTCCTGCAGGCTCATCTTTTTCTCCTTGTTATCTTCCATAGATTCTTTGCCCTTCACTCTTTGTTCTTCACTTGAAAACTGAAATCGTCATTATTTCACTGCTTCGACTTTCATGCCGTTGCTCACCTTCTGCTGTCCGGCCACAATGAGGCGGTCACCGTCGGCAAGACCTTCGCCAATCAGCACGCCCTGCGCCATCGCACGCTGAATGGTGACGCTGCGCTTCACTGCCCGATCGCCCTGCACCACCCAGACAAAACGACTGTTGTCGCTGTCCAGCTGCACCAGATTGCCGGGCACAAAGATGCCGGTGGCGCCTATCATGTAGTTGGTGAACGCCTGGCATATCATGCCCGGCAGCAAGGCGCCTTCGGGATTGTCTATGGTGGCCTTCACCTCGTAGGTGCGCGAACGGGGATCGGCGCTCACACCGCGCTCGCTGACACGCCCGGAGAACTCACGGTTGCCCAGAGCCGGCACGATAACCTTCATCGTCGAACCCTTCTGGATGCGCTGCACATCGTCTTCGGGGACGGCAATCTTCACCTTCACCGAGGCGATGCTGACAAGCTTCACGACAGGCACTCCGGGCGTCACCGTCTGCCCGGCATCAGCCATCTTGGCGGAGATGAAGCCGCTGAAAGGCGCACAAAGCCTGGTGTCGGACAGAGCCTTGCGGGCTATGGCCTCATGGGCCTTGGCCGACTTCAACTGATTCTCGGCCATGACCCACTGCATCTCGGGCAGCGATTCGCTTTCGTAGAGCGCCTTCATACGCTTGTAGGTGTCTTCGGCCTGCTCCAACGATGTCTTGGCGATGGTGTAGGCGTTTTGCAGCGACGTGGGATCAAGCTCGGCAATCGTCTGGCCCTTGCTGACCGTCTGGCCTGCGTCCACGAAGATGCGCTGAATCGTGCCGCTCACGAGAAACGACAGAGCCGCGCCGCCCGACTCCTGAATCGTGCCCGAGAAGCCCTGCTCACCATGCACCGCCTCAGCGTGCAACTCTTTCACTTTTACCCTCACAACCTGCTCTTCGGCAGCCTGTTTCTTATCGCCGCAACTGCCGAGCGCCATCAGCGCCACAAGTGCCGTCAACAATCGGATTGTCTTCATGTATTACGCGTTTTTTGTCTTCTGTCTATTAAAACATAGCAAAAATACTTGTTTTTTGGACATTTTTAGCATTTTTGCACAATATTTTTTGCCTAAAGCCTCATTTTTGGCCTCAGGCGACACAATCCGCGTATGCATTCAGGACAAATCAGCGCGTCCGGTGACGCTCGGGCGCACTGAAATCGGGGTATGTCTCCCCGCTGCTGCCCGAATGAAGGCTGAGATGCGTCATACTGACGGCTAAGGCTATCGTCGCGACGACAATTATCATCGTCATCAGACAGCCAAAACTGCTTCCGTCACGCAGCGTACGGTCTTTAAGCATTTTTAATAAAAAAAAATATTTCGTCTGAAAAAAAATCCGTATCTTTACACCTGAAAACCGACCTATATGCCATGAAAAATGAAACTTTACTGGGCTTTGACATCGGCACTTCCTCAGTGAAAGCCGCCCTCGTGGACATCGCCACCGGAGCGTGCATTGCCTCCGCACAATATCCCGACGAAGAAGCCCCCATCATCGCCCCGCAGCCCGGATGGGCCGAGCAGGACCCCGAGATGTGGTGGGACGAAACGGTGAAGGCCGCCAGGCGACTCGCGGCGAAGACGTCGCTCGAAGGCGTGCGGGCCGTCGGCATCTCGTATCAGATGCACGGCCTCGTGTGCACGGATCGGGAGGGGAAACCCGTCCGGGGCGCCATCATCTGGTGCGACGGGCGCGCCGTGCCCTACGGCGAGGCGGCACTGAAACAAATCGGAAAGGAACGCTGTATGGAGCGCATGCTCAACGCACCGGGCAACTTCACCGCCGCCAAACTGGCGTGGGTGAAAGACCGCGAACCCGACAACTACCGGCGCATCGCCAAAATCATGCTACCGGGCGACTACATCGCCATGCGGCTGTCGGGCGGCGAAGTGCAGACCACCGTCAGCGGACTTTCCGAAGGCATCTTTTGGGACTTCCGCGAAAACGGTGTCAGCAGCGACGTAATGAACTGCTTCGGCTTCGCCCCGGAACTCATTCCCGACATCGTGCCGACATTCTCCCGACAGACCGTCGTCTCGGCAGAAGCAGCCAAAGCACTCGGCATCCCCGAAGGTACACCCGTCACCTATCGCGCCGGCGACCAGCCCAACAACGCCCTCTCGCTGGGCGTGCTCCATCCGGGAGAAGTGGCCGCTACAGGCGGCACCTCCGGAGTGGTTTACGGCGTCACGGACCGGGTGAGTTGCGACCCGGAGAGCCGCGTGAACATCTTCGCCCACGTCAACCACACCGCAGCGGCACCCCGGCTGGGCGTGCTGCTCTGCATCAACGGCACGGGCATCCTCAACTCGTGGATGCGCCGGCAAATCGGCGGCGGACGACTCTCCTACCCCGAGATGAACGAATTGGCCGCCACTGCCCCCGTCGGCGCCGACGGCCTGAGCATCATCCCCTTCGGCAACGGTGCGGAGCGACTCCTGGGCAACAAGGCGCCCGGAGCAGCGATGACGGGCATCGACTTCAACCGCCACACGCAGGCTCATCTGCTGCGCGCCGCGCAGGAGGGCATCGCCTTCTCGATGGCCTACGGCATGGAGGTGATGGCGGAGATGGGCCTCCGGCTCAAGAGCATACGTGCCGGGCGGGCCAACATGTTCCTCAGCCCGCTCTTCCGCGAGACGCTGGCAACAACAACGGGCGCAGAAATCACCCTCTACGACACCGACGGCGCCGCCGGAGCGGCACGCGGAGCCGGCATCGGAGCGGGAATCTACACCACAGCGGAAGAAGCCTTTGACGGACTCAGGCAAACCGACCTCATCAAGCCCGACGCCGCACAGCAGGAAGCCTGCCGCGAGGCCTACGGGCGATGGCGCGAAGCGCTGGAGAGAGTGAAGAGTGAAAAATGAAGAGTGAAAAATGAAGAATGAAGAATGAAAAATGAACCTTAACCATAAAATCATGAAAAAAGAATTTTTCCCCGGAATCTCTGCCGTCAGGTTTGAGGGCAGTGAAAGCAAGAATCCCCTGGCCTTCCGCTACTACGACGCCAACCGTGTGGTGATGGGCAAGAAGATGAGCGAATGGATGAAGTATGCGATGTGCTGGTGGCACACGTTGTGCGCCGAGGGCGCCGACCAGTTCGGCCCCGGCACGAAGACCTTCCCCTGGAACGCCGCCTCCGACCCCCTGCAGGCTGCCAAAGACAAGGCTGACGCCGGCTTCGAAATCATGCAGAAGCTCGGCATCGAATACTACTGCTTCCACGATGTGGACCTCGTGGCAGAAGCACCCGATGTGGAGACCTACGAGAAGAACCTCAGGGAAATCGTGGCCTATCTGAAGCAGAAGCAGGCCGAGACGGGCATCAAGTTGCTGTGGGGCACGGCCAACGTGTTCGGCCACAAGCGCTACATGAACGGCGCTTCCACCAATCCCGACTTCGACGTGGTGGCCCGCGCCATCGTGCAGATAAAGAACGCCATCGACGCCACCATCGAACTGGGCGGCACCGCCTATGTCTTCTGGGGCGGACGCGAAGGCTATATGTCGCTGCTCAACACCGACATGAAGCGCGAGAAGGAACACATGGCCACCATGCTCCGTATGGCACGCGACTATGCCCGCAGCAAGGGCTTCAAGGGCACCTTCCTCATCGAGCCCAAACCGATGGAGCCCACCAAGCACCAATACGACGTTGACACGGAGACCGTGATAGGCTTCCTCCGGGCACACGGGTTGGACAAGGACTTCAAGGTGAACATCGAGGTGAACCACGCCACGCTGGCCGGACACACCTTCGAGCACGAACTGGCCTGCGCCGTGGATGCCGGCATGCTGGGCAGCATTGACGCCAATCGCGGCGACGAGCAGAACGGATGGGACACGGACCAGTTCCCCATCGACCACTACCAGCTGACGCAGGCCATGATGCAAATCATCCGAGGCGGCGGCTTCAAGGACGGCGGCACCAACTTCGACGCCAAGACGCGTCGCAACTCCACCGACCTTGAGGATATCATCATCGCCCACGTGGCTGCTATGGACGTGATGGCCCACGCCCTTCTGAGCGCCGCCGACCTCATTGAGCATTCGCCCATCCCGCAGATGGTCAAGGAGCGCTACCAGAGCTTCGACAGCGGCGAGGGCAAGCGCTTCGAAGAAGGCAAGATGACCTTCGAAGAGGCCTACGAATACGGCAAGCGCATCGGAGAGCCCAAGCAGACGAGCGGCAAACAGGAACTCTACGAGGCCATCGTCAATATGTATTAAACACAAAAAAGAGCCCGCATCGTGCGCCGTCTCTGCATCATCGCCCTATGGCTGCTCTGCTTCACGCTCCCCGCAGCGGAAGCGGAGCAGCACTTTTACGCCCTCAACCGGCAAAACGGACTGAGCGACGACGGCGTGCTGCAGCTGATGCAGCTCAGAGACGGACGTATGGTAATTGTCACCAAGAGCGGTGTGGACCTCTACGACGGACAGCAAATCAGGAGCATCCCCGTCAACGACACGTTGCGGATGCCCATCCCTGCCTACGAAGGCGCCACACACCTCTTTGCCGACAGCGACGACCGCCTGTGGATGAAGCGTTGGAAGCAGCTCTTCTGCTTCGACCTGCGCACCATGCAGCAACGGATTGACACCACGTGGCATGCAGACGACTTCTTTATCGACGAAGCGGGCGAAACGTGGCTGCTCAGGGGACGCCGACTCTCGGGCAACACCTCGGGCCGCACGCTGCCACTGCCCGATGACGCCGGCGCGCTGCAGGATGTGGTACGCTACGGGTCGGAGGTCTGCTGCTTCTTCGACAGCGGCACGCTGGTGTGCTACGGCAAAGACGGACGCCGCAATTTCCGGTCGAGGGCCTACGGCGAAGAGGAGGCCGGACGCTACCGCACCACCTCGCTGGTGGTGACGGGCGGAAAGAAGCTCTACCAAGTGCGCACGGGCGGGAGCAACTCCATCCTGCTCTCCTTCGACCCCAGAAGCCGGCAGTGGGCCACGCTGATGAAGAGCGACCGCCTCATGCACACGCTGACGCTGACACCCGACGGCACACTTTACCTCACCACCCCCGACGGCTATCTCAAGATTCATCCCGAGGAGGGAAAGACGGAGAGTTTCCGACGGCTGATATTGCCCGACGGCAGCGTGCTCTCGCCGGGCATCAACGCCGTCTGTCTCGACCGCGAGGGCGGCATCTGGCTGGGCACCTACGACAAGGGGGCGCTCTACACCTCGCCCCTGAGCGGACTCTTCGACACGCACCCCATCGATATCGAGGTGCAGCCCATACTGACCGACGTGAGCCTGCACGGACGCCCGCTGCAGGCCGGCGCCGAATACGACGGGCGCGTGCTGATGGAGGTCACGGCGCCCTACGCCGACAGTCTGCGCTTCGCCCACAACCAGAACTCGCTCTCGTTCCGCTTTTCCACCATGAATTATGTGCGCCCGCGCTCCACCTGCTACCGCTACCGCTTCTCCGGCAGCGACGGACTTTGGCACACGCTCTCGGCCGACTCCGCCGGCGGCATGGTGAGCGACAGGGGCGACTTCTATCTGCCGCTCGTGGGACTGCCTCCGGGCGACTACACGCTGGAGGTCAACGCCTCCACCAACCCAGAGCATTGGAACGCGGATCGTGTGCGCACGATACATTTCACCATAGAGCATCCCTGGTGGCAGACGCCTTGGGCCTACGCTCTCTACGCGCTGGCTGCGTTGCTTGCCATCGGCGCAGCCTTCCGCCTCTATCGCTGGCACCTGCAACGCAAAAACCGCGAATCCATCCTGCTGATGCGCATCCAAAACCTCGTGGAGCAGGCCAACCGCAGCACGCCGTCGGAGGCGATGGTGGTGCTGGGCAGCGACGAAGAGTCGCACGAAGAGAACGATGCGGATTCATCGCCGCAGGACAAGGAATTCATGATGCGCGCCACAGAGTTGGTGGAGCGTCATCTCTCCTCACCCCAATACAGCGTGAAACAGTTGGCCGCCGACCTCTGCATGGAGCGCACGGGGCTCTACAAGAAGTTGACGGCGATGATGCAGCAGTCGCCCGTCGCGTTCATCCGCAGTATCCGGCTTCATCGGGCGGCGGAGATGCTTCGGAGCGGCGGGATGAGCATCAGCGATGTGGCCGAACGCACGGGGTTCTGCTCCGTGAGCTATTTCAGCAAATGCTTCCAGAGGGAGTTCGGCTGCAAGCCCTCGGAGTTCGTTGACGAGGCTTCAAAATAAGCCGATTCTGCCGGTTTTCATCATTTGTTTTGTCCCAATCTTCATTTGTTGTGCGATGATTGCGCATAAGTGTCATATCTTTGCACCGTCAATCACATAAACAACCTTAAAAACTATGATGAAAAAGAACAGATTTTGGGCAGTCGCAGTGATGTTCACACTCTGCCTCATGCAAGCCACCGCACAAAGCGTGCGCTACGCTTTCACTCCGACGGACTACAAGTCCACGGACAACAACCGCGCTCCGCAGAGCGTGTTCTCGTATGCAGAGAAGAGTTTCACCGTGAAAGCCACCGGCCAGAACAACGTGGCCTTCCAAATGGGCGGCGACTGCGACGGCAAATACTTCATCACGGGTGAGGACCGCTGGTTTCTCGTCAAGGGCAGAAACCTCCGGCGCAACAGCGGCGACAGCTACCTCTGGTGGAGCAACGGCGTGAACCACGGCTCTCAGGTGGCGCCCGACCATAGCGCCGACATCGACGGCGAGCAGTATTTCGTGTGGAACCTCGGCAACGGCAACGCGCTCTTCTCCTGGTTCAACGCCGCCGCCGAGCGCATCGTGCTGAACAGCGCCGGCACCAACTTCATCCTGGCTATGGGTCTGACGGCCAACAGCAATGCAGGCGGCACCGTGAGCGACGTCAACTACTACAGCGACATGGACATCGCCACCCTCTACCCCGCGCTGATGAGCACACTCGGCCTAAGCCACGAGGATCTGGCCGCTCAGATGCGTACTAAGATGAACGCCCGCATCGCCGAAGCCGAAGCGCAGATTGCCGCCCGGCCGGCCGATGAAGCCGCCAAAAACAGCCTGCTGGCCGCCATCGGCGAAGCCCGCACGGTGGCCGAAGGCATCACAGTGGACAACTACACCGCAGTGCCCGCCGCCATCAAAGCACTCGACACCGCCATCGAAGCCTATCGCGCCGCCAGCCGCACCGTCGGCTGCACCGTCACCGACGACGGTCTGCTGGCCCGCTGGGACGACCTGCGCGTGCGTGTACGTTTTTTAAATGACTCCACGGTGCGCGTGACCAAATTCATCGGCGAGGAGAGCCGCGTGGAGAAGAGTCTCGTGGTGCTCGAAGGCGTCAGCCGCCCCGTCAGCTTCACCAAGAGTGAGAGCGACGGCATCGTGACGCTCACGGGCGAGAAGGTGCGCGTGAGCTATAACCTGGCAGATGCCTGCGTGACGGTCTTCCGCACCGGCGGCGAAGAGCTGATTCGCGAATTGGAGGCCTCACTCACGGAGAAGGCCGACGGCCCCAACGCCGCCTGGCAGCTCAAGCAGGTGTTCGCTCTTGAAGACGACGAACAGATCTACGGCATGGGACAACTGCAAAACGGCAAACTCTCCATGCGCGGTCTCTCCACCACGATGATTCAGGACAACCGAAGCATCTACATTCCCTACTTCTACTCCTCCAAGCGCTACGCCCTCTATTGGGACAACTACTCCCCCACCAGCTTCGACGACACCGCCGCCGGCACTTCCTTCCTCTCCACCGGCCAGGCCATCGACTACTACGTGCTCGCCGGCAGCAACAGCGACGGCGTGCTGCGCTCGTGGCGCTCTCTCACGGGCAAGACCCAGCTGCCCCCGCTGTGGAACTTCGGCCTCTATCAGAGCAAGCAGCGCTACATGAGCGCCCAGGAGGTGATTGACGTCGTGAGCCGCTACCGCAGCCTCGGTGTGCCTTTGGACTGCGTGGTGCAGGACTGGCAGTATTGGGGCGACGACAACCATTGGAACGCGATGGAGTTCCTCAACCCCAACTACGCCGACTATCAGCGCATGATAGACGAGGTGCACGGCATGAACGCCAAGCTGATGATTTCCGTGTGGCCCGATTTCGGCCCCGCCACCACACAATACAGCGACTTCGGCAATGCCGGACGCCTCATCCCCATCCAGAGCTATCCCACCAACGTGGCCACACGCCCCTACGACGTGTACGACGCCGCCACCCGCACCAAGTTTTGGAACTACCTCTATCAGGGTCTCATGAGCAAGGGCATCGACGCCCTGTGGCTCGACTCTGCCGAGCCCGACGACTTCAGCAACAAGACCACCGACTACGACTACGTCACCGGTTTGGACGGCCGCACCTTCCGCTCCGTGCGCAACGCCTTCCCCCTGTGTCATGTGGAGGGCGTCTATGACCACCACAGAGCCGAGAGCGCCCTCAGCGACAAGCGCGTGAGCATCCTCACCCGCTCCGCCTTCGCCGGCATGCAGCGCACGGGCGCCTTTGTCTGGAGCGCCGACATCACCTCCAGCTGGGAGACACTGGCCCGTCAGATTCCCGCCGCCTGCAACCTGAGCGTGTCGGGTCTCCCCTATTGGAACAGCGACACGGGCGCCTTCTTCATCGGCGGCTACAGCGGCGGCGTCAACAACGCAGCCTGGCGCGCCCTCTACACCCGCTGGACGCAGTTCTCCTGCTTCTGCCCCATGATGCGCTTCCACGGCGATCAGACCCCGAGAGAGATATGGCAGTTTGGCGCCGCAGACGACGCCAGAGGCGACTACAACAACATCCTGCGCTATATCCGTTTGCGCTATCGCCTCCTGCCTTATCTCTACTCGACGGCCCGCCAGGTGACGGAGGCTGACGAGACCTTCATGAAAGCCATGCCCGTGGCCTACGAGGACGACCCGCAGTGTGAAGGCGTCACGGACCAGTATATGTTCGGCCGCTCCTTCCTCGTGGCTCCCGTGGTGACCGACGGCGCCGCTTCACGTCAGGTGTATCTGCCCAAGGGTCAGCTTTGGTACGACTTTTGGACGGGCCGCAGCAGCGAGGGCGGCAAGAGCATCACGCGCCAGACGCCCCAGGACATCATGCCGCTCTACATCCCCGCCGGCACCGTGCTGCCCTTTGGCCCCGAGGTGCAATACAGCAGCGAGAAGAAGTGGGACGACATCGAGATTCGCGTCTATGCCGGCAAGGACGGCGGCTTCATGCTCTATGAGGACGCGCTCGACGGCTTCGGCTACAAAAACGGCGAATACACCGAGATTCCCTTCACCTGGGACGAGGCCCGTCAGACACTCACCGTCGGGGCACGCACGGGCAGCTTTGAAGGCATGCTTCAGGAGCGCACGTTCCGCATCGTCCGCGTGTCGTCCAAGAAGGGCTTCGGCGACAGAAATTCGGAGACTTACGACAAGGTGATTAGCTACAGCGGGAGCCCCGTTGAGGTGACGCTGGAGGAAGAGACAGAAGAGGAGGTGGAGACGGAAGACCTCACAAGCCTCATCGTCAACCCCAGCTTCGAAGCCAACGGCACCACGCTCAACAAGGTGGCCCCCACCGGTTGGACTGTCAGCAGTCCGACCGCCTGGTGGGGCGTCAACAACGGTGGCGGCAACGGCGACCCTGTAGCCACCGACGGCCGCTTCATCTTCGGCGTGTGGGACGGCTCCAACACCATGAATCCCGTCATCAGCCAGACGCTCGCCACGCTGCCCAAGGGCCGCTACACCCTCTCGGTGGACATGCAGGCCAGCAACCGCGCCGCCGCCGTGCGTCTGGGCAGGCAGTACATCTTCGCCGGAACGGAGAAGGGCTACTTTGCCGACCAGCTGAGCACCGCCGGCGAGGGCGACACCTACCCCATGCAGACCATCAGCGTGTATTTTGAGCAGGAAGAGGACAACAGCCCCGTGACGATCGGCGTGTCCACCGAGGGCGCTCCGGCCGAGACCTGGTTCAAGATTGACAACTTCCGCCTGACGCGTTATCCCCAGATGCCCACCTTCGTCAGCGACGTGCGGGCCTCGCTTCCGCAGGCCGACGCCGACAGCATCTACGACCTCACGGGCCGCCGCCTCAGCGGCATCCCCTCCTCCGGCTTCTACATCCGGGGCGGCAAGAAGTTCTTCGTGAGATAAGTATTTCTATCGGATTTCTTCACACCACACGGCGCACGGCATTCTGCAGCTGCACCATGGCCGTATCGGGGCGCATCAGCGCCTCCAGGGAACGAGTGTCGCCCTCGTTGATGCTACGCACGGAGGCAAAACCCGCCGCCAGCAACTCTGCCTCATCCTCCACCCCGCCGGAAAGCAGATGCACCGGGACGCCCGCCCTGAGGCTGTGGCGCAACACTCCTTCGGGCACTTTGCCCATCAGCGTCTGTCGGTCGCTCCTCCCCTCGCCCGTCAGCACAAGATCAGCGCCCCGTATCGCCTCGTCGAAGCGAAGCAGCGAGAGCACCGTCTCAATGCCTGACTGCATCTTGGCGCCCAGATAGGCCATCAGCGCATAGCCCAATCCGCCGGCGGCACCGGCACCGGGATGCTCCGCCAACGACTCCGAAGCCCATCCTCCCCGTTCCGTCTCCCGGGCAAAGGCGCGCAGCCTTTCGTCCAGCACTTCGACCTGCTCCGGCGTCGCCCCCTTCTGCGGGGCAAACACGCGGGCGGCTCCCTCAGGGCCGCAGAGCGGATTTCTCACATCGGAGGCCAACAGCACCTCCGCCTTCAACGCCTTCGTTTCGATGCCGCAATCCCGGAGTGCCTGCACCATAGCGCGCCCGCCATCGCAGGTGGCCGTGCCGCCCAGGCCCACAACGAGCCTTCGGCATCCGCTCCGGAGCGCGTCGGCCAACAGCTGCCCCACACCATAGGTGTCGGCCCTCATCACATCGCGCCGCGAGGGCTCCACCAGAGTGAGGCCGCAGGCGGCTGCCACCTCGATGACGGCCGTCGCCCCGTCGCTGAGGTATTCCGCCTCCACGGCGTCGCCCAAAGGGCCGCGCACCCGGCAGCGCCTCGGCTGCAGACCCTCCAGGGAGCGCAGACAGTCCACCAGTCCCTCGCCGCCGTCGCTGACGGGCAACGCGAGCACTTCGGCCCCGGGCCGCAGGGACAAAACACTTTCAAGGGCTGCCCCGCAGGCCTGACGCGCCGTGAGACAACCCTTGAAGGAATCGAAAGCCGCAATGACCTTCATGGAGGCATCCTCAGAGCGCCAGCACGTGGATGCTGCGTGCGGGCAATGTGAGTGTGGTCTTACGGCCCACCTTCACCGTCTTCGTCTGAGGCACGACGGCCTTGGAATCGGTGATGGAGTTGGTGGCGTTCATGCTGTCGGCCGTGAGGACGGTATGCACGGCTTTGGCGGCCAGCTTCTCGCCCTTGAGGCTGAGCTGCACCTTGAGCGGCGTCTCGCCGGCATTGACCATCTTGAGGTAAAGCTTGTGGGCGGCCCTGTCGCGCGTGGCCACACAGTAGAACTGATCCACGGTGGCGTCGTCCACCTTCATGCGGGGCACGCTGTCGCAGACGGCCTCCACCACCTCGGTGCCCACGTTGCCGGCAAACATGCACTGCGCGTAGTAGCTGGGCGAACCGTAAGCGTTGAGCGCATCGTAGCCGATGAGGTCGCTCTTCCACTGCATACCGCCGGGGTTCACGTTGACGAAGAGCGGTGCGTAGCACTGGGCGATGACCACGTCGCTGTTGCGCTCCATGCCGACCATCCAGGCGGCGTCGCCCAGAGCGGCCATCATGTTGGTGGTGGGTTCACCCTCGCGTGTGGCCCATTCGCCGCAGAACACCTTGGGGCCCTTGCGGTCATACTTGTCGTACATGTGGCACTGGCGCAGCATGTCCTTGAAGCCTCTGTAGTAGTGCTCGTCGATGATGTCGAGCTTCATGCGGTCGCTCACGTTCCAGTCGCGGGCCAGACGCTTCATCTTGTCGGGCATCTCGCTGGAGATAATCTCCAGCTGGGGGTATTTGGCCTTGATGGCTTCGTAGAAGCGGGTGTAGCGCTCCGCATAGCTGCCGCTGCGGTCGAAGAAGTCCTCGTTGCCCACCTCCACATAGCGCAGGGGGAAGGGCTCGGGATGGCCGTCGGCCACACGGCGTGCGCCCCACTCGGTGGAAGCGTCGCCGATGACGTATTCTATCTCGTCCAGCGCCTCCTCAATGAAGCCGTCGAGGGCCTTGCCCGTCACATAGTCGCCGCTGAGCACATAGCCGGCGAAGACGCCGAGGATGGGTTCTGCCCCCATCTCCTCACACCAGCAGAGGAACTCCAGCAGCCCCATGCCGTCGGTGGACCAATAGCCCCAGCAGCACTGATGACCGGGCCTCTTCTCCACGGGACCCAACGTACGCTGCCACCAGTAGCGCTCGCTGAAGCGGTTACCCTCCAGATAGTTGCCGCCGGGGAAGCGCAGGAACTTGGGGTGCATCTCGCGCAGCATGTCCATGAGGTCGGTGCGGAAGAGGTCGCTCTTCACCGTCACCTGCTTCTTGCTCACGGGCGTGAGGGAGACGTAGCTGAGGCGACAGCGGCCGGTATCGACGTAGTGGAGGAAGAATTCGGCGTCCTTCGTGGGCTCCACCGTCGGGGTGGTGTGCAGCGTGAAGTCATACCATCCGTTGCCCTTGGCTTTCACCAGGTCCTGGGCAAACACGCGCCCGTCTTTCGTGGAGCGCAGCCCCACGCTGATGACGGCGTTGCCCCTGGCCTGCATCTTGCCGCGATAGACGGTGGCGGGGCGCACGGCGATGCCCCAGTAGCCGGTGTTGGTCCAGGTGGCAGTGGAGTCGTTCCACACCCAGTGCTTCGGACGGTTGTCGTCCTGCGGCCCGCGGCGACGACGGCCGTCGGGACGTGTCTCGCGCATCTGCGGGTCGCGGATGAGCTGACTGTAGAGTCCGCCCTCGTAGCAGTAGTTGATTTCTTCGGTCATCAGGCCGTAGAGCGTGGGGCTCACGGCATGTTGAGCCTTGTCGGCGTTGACGGTGAGCTGCACCTGTGCTGCCGACATCAGCGACATGAGGCACAGGGCCAGGGAAAGCATGTGTTTCATAGTAGTGTTGTTTGTGTATTCAGGGTTGTTATGCGTTTTCTTTTTTCCGTAAGACCATCTTCCAATAGTTTGCGCCGAAGATGAAGAGGTCGCCGTCGCGCTCGAAGCCCAGCGACGCGTAGAGGCTTTGGGCCCTCGTGTTTTTGGGATCGACGGCCAGCGTCACGCTGAGTCCCAGCCGCAAGCCTTCGGCGATGCCGCGCTCGAGCAGTGCGCGCCCCATCCCGATGCCGCGATACTGAGGCCAGACGGCCAGCGAGTCGATATAGTATTCGCCCGAAGCGGCTTCGTCGTCCATGCGGGGAAACTCAATGCCGTAGTATTCCTTCACCAGCTGCATCGTGCGCTCCTTCATCGCACGGTAGCCGCTGCCGTCGTAGGCGGTGAGCATGCCGGCCATCTCGCCGTTGTATTCGCAGACGAGGGTGTTCCGGGCACAATAGAGCACGTCGTCGCGCGTACAGATTTTCCCGGCAAAATCAGCGATTTCCTCCGCGCTGTGCTTCATGTGCATCGCCATGTGGAAGCCCTCGGCGATGAAGTAGGCGTCGTTGTCCGTCGCCTCCCTGAACTGCATGCGCAACCGGGCCCGCTTCAGCTTCATGGCCCGGATGGTGTCCTCGTCGAGGATGCGGATGCGCCCCCTTTGGAGACACTCGTCGAGCTGCTCGGGGCCGAAAGCCTCGCCGGCGGTGCCGAAGTCGCTGATGTTGAACTCGAACTTCGTGCGCAACTCATGGCGCACCATCTTCTGCTGATAGCGCGTGCCGGCCATCTTGCGGGCCAGCATCTTGCGTATCGTGGCGATTTCGCGCTCCGAAAACTTATTCCTTCCCATTCTTCATTCTTCACTCTTCGTTCTTCACTCTTCGTTCTTCGTCCTTCACTCTCTCCAGCGCTTCGGTGGTGAAGCCTCTGTAGTCCGTTATCACGGCGTCGCACAGGGGCGTTATCTGCTCGGGAGTGAGCCCTGTGGCCACACCCACGGTGAAGATGCCGCTGCGCCTTCCGGCCTCCAGGCCGTTGGGCGCATCCTCGAAGACGACACACTGCGCCTTCTCCAGCCCGAAGGCCGCCGCGGCTCTGAGGTAGCAGTCGGGGTCGGGCTTGCTGGCCTTGAAGTCCTCGGCGGTGAACACGCGGTCGAAGAGGCGGTCGAAGTCCTTGATCTGCCCTCTCAGCGTTTCCATCTTTTTGCGGTTGCTGCTGGTCACCACGGCGCATATCACGCCGTGTGCCCGCAGGTTGCGCAGGAAGTCCAATGCGCCGGGATAGAATTCAAACCTCATCTGCGCCTCGTGGGCGTAGAGATCCGGCACCACCTCGCGCTGCACCTCCTCCTCGGGGAAGTAGCGCGAGAGTATCTGCTGCAGCGTCATGCCCTTGATGCGGTAGGCGAAGTCGGGCATCTCGGGGTGGTATTTCCTCCCGATGCGGCCCCATATTTCGGTGTATTGTCCTTCGGTGTCAATCAACGTGCCGTCCAGGTCGAAGAGGGCGGCGCGGACACTCTCTTTCGGGCGCTTCTGCACCATCGTCAGTCCGCCGATGAGCACCGCCATGCCCGCCACCGCCATCGCGCTGACGGGCTCGTCCAGCACAAGGGCGCCCGCCACGGTGGTGATGAGCGGCTGCAGCATGATGTAGTAGGAGGCCTTCACGGTGCCCAGCCGCTTCATGATGACGTTCCACGAGACGTAGCACAGCGCCGAGGCCACCAGTCCCAGGAAGAGCAGATTGCCCCACACGACCGGGCGCGCGAGCATCTCCGCCGTGACGCCCCTCGGCCCCAAAGCCAGCATGGGCAGCGTCGTGAGCAATCCCCAGAAGAACACCTTGCGCGTTATGAACGTGACGCTGTAGCGCACACTCATCACGCGCACCAGCAGCGAATACACCGCCCAGGTGAAGGCTGCCGTCAGCGCCAGGATGTCGCCCAGGGGATTGAGGTGGAGCACCAGCTGTCCGTTGAGCACCACGAGCGCCATGCCCGCGAAGGCCAGCAGCGAACCCACCGTCTGCCTCAGATTGAGGCGCTCCTCCCTGTAGCAGAGCCCCACGAGGAGCGCCGTGAGCATCGGGGTGCTGGAGACGAGGATGTTCACGTTGGACGCCGTGTCGTAGATGAGCGCCGTGTTTTCGGCGAGAAAGTAGAGTGTACCGCCCATCAGTCCCATCACGGCGAAAACGGCCTCATCGCGCCACGAGAGCGAACGCCACTTGCGTCCCCGCGAGAGCAGGGGCAGACACAGATAGGCCAGCAGGAAGCGGCAGAAGAATATCTCCAGGGGCAGCATGCCCTCCCTGAGCAACAGCTTGCTGCTGACGAAGGTGGTGGCCCACACGGCCATCACAAAGAGGGCCCACAGATGTGTCATTTCTTCACGTTACTGTAGTCCACACGATAGGAGAACGAGAGCCCCGGACTCATCTCCGGGTGCTTGCTGAGCTGCTTGTCCACGCGCTGCATGATTTTGCGCCCGCGGCGCTTGATTTTCGTGTCGCCGGCAAGCTCTTTGCGGATGAGTTTCTGCAGGCTGTCGGCCGGCAGCCCCGTGTAGTTGGGCTTCATCCTGTAGGAGGCGGGCAGATAGATGTCGTGTCCCACGTTTTTGGCTTCCAGAATGCCGGTGCCCATCGGGTGGGTGTATTCCACGCGCTTGATGCCCCAGACGTCCTCCACCACGAAGACGGTCACCTTCGTGCGTCCCTTCTGCCCCGTCAGGACATCCACCACGTGGCCGTCTTCCTCTAGTGCGCCCACCACCTTGAAGCCGAAGCCTTTGGCCTCCTTCGGATGCCAGCGGCGGTCGTCGCCGTAGAGCGCCGTGAAGGGGTTGAAGCTGGTCACCTTG
Organism: uncultured Bacteroidales bacterium; assembly: GCA_902791295.1. GTDB lineage: Bacteria > Bacteroidota > Bacteroidia > Bacteroidales > Bacteroidaceae > Physcousia. The sequence goes on from CADAVI010000008.1 coordinate 19,547, forward strand.
AAGAGGGCATTGACCTGCTTCTCGTTCATGTCGGGCGAAGCGTCCATGATTTGCTGCCGCTCCACCTCGACCTTCTTGCCGCGGCCGTGCACGTCGCACTCCGTCACCACCTTCACCTCGCGGTTGCCCGTGAAGTAGTCGATGAGCGACCACATGCCGGCCATCTTCATCGCGATTTTCATGAAGAACCGCGTCGTGCCCGACAGGGCGTTGAGCAGCAGCTTCATGTCCCTGCAGCCCATGCGGCTGTTCACCGTGGCGTCGTATTCCAGCGTGCGGGCGTTCTCTTTGGCACGCTTGGCCACCAGGCCCAGGATGTAGAGCGCCGGGTCTTCGCCGTGGGGCGTCACCACCACGGGCGCCATCGTCGTGACAAACATCGAGTCGCCGAACTCCACCTTCTGCTGCGCCGCCGCTCCGGGGCTCCACAGCACCAGCGCCGCCGTCACGGCCAGCACGAGGTGCAGCGCATTATGTCTTCTTAGCTTTTTCATCTTGGGCAAAGTTACTCCTTTTTTGCCGTTTCGCCGTTTTCTTCCGTGTTATTTCTTCTTAAAACCCATCACTTTGCCACTCCACGCACCGGGTTTCCTTATTTTTTATTATCTTTGCCCCGTATTTTGACAAAACCGCCCTCTATGAAGTCACTCCTTCTTTCCCTTCTGCTGTGTTGCGCCGCGCTCGCTCCGGCGCAGGACTTCTCCCGATGGTTTGAGGACGCCACGCTGCGTCTCGACTACGTCTTCGCCGGCGACACCCGGAGGACCGACATCTACTTCTCCGACCTGCGCCGCCAGCCCTTCTGGGCGGGTCGCCGCAGCCGCCTCTCCGAGGAGTTCCTCAAGGGCTACGGCCAGCTCACCGTGCGCGACGCCGGAAGCGGCACCGTCATCTACGTCACCACCTTCTCCACCCTCTACCACGAGTGGCTGCAGAGCAAGGAGGCCGGGCGTGTGCGCCGCGCCTTTGAGGCGAGCTACAACGTGCCCTTTCCCAAACGTCCCGTGGACATCACGCTGACGCTCACCGACACGCAGGGCCGCACGACGGCCTCGATGACCCACCGCGTCGAACCCGACGACATCCTCATCCGCCCCGTCTCGCGGGCACGCCATCCCTACCAGTATATCTGGAAAGGCCATTGCCTCACGCCGATGGTGCCCACACCGGAGCGCGACCGCGACAGCATCAGCGGCGGCACCGGACGCGACTACACCCAGATACCCTTCTCGCCGCTGGAGGGCGTGGACATCGTCCACAACGTCGATTTGGCCATCGTGGCCGATGGCTACACGGAGGAGGAGATGGGCAAGTTCTACAGCGACTGCCGCCGCGCCGTCGATGTGCTCTTTGCGCGCGAGCCGTTCCGCTCGCTCAAGCCGCGCTTCAACGTGGTCGCCGTGGCGCCGCCCAGCCGCGACAGCGGCGTCTCCGTGCCCCATCTCCGCGACTGGCGCGAGGGCACCAGCGGGGCGCGCTACGATATGTTCTACATCGACCGCTACTTCGTCACCCAGGAGATGCACCGCGTCTTCGACCTCCTGGACGGCGTGCCCTTCGAGCACATCATGATTCTGGCCAATACGGCAACCTACGGCGGCGGGGGCATCTACAACCAGGTGACCACCTCCACCAGCGACCATCCCTCCTTCGCCCAGGTCTTCGTGCACGAATTCGGCCACAGCTATGCCGGATTGGGCGACGAGTATGCCTACGACGACATGCCCACGGTGTGGTATCCCAAGGGCACGGAACCCTGGGAGCCCAACCTCACCACGCAGAGCCGCTTCTCCGAGAAGTGGCAGGACCTCATCGAGGCCGGCACTCCGGGCGTGGGCCTCTTCGAGGGCGCCGGCTATCAGTCGAAGGGCTGCTGGCGCCCCTGTGAGGACTGCCGCATGCGCACCAACGCCGCACCCGACTTCTGCCCCGTCTGCTCGCGCGCCATCCGCCGCATCACCGACTTCTACACGGCGGAGTAACTTGCAGAAAACCGTTCGTGCAATATCTGCAAGTTACTCCGCCGGCCCTGTCTCCCGTCTTTCAACGTTAGAGCATCTCCAGCGCAGCGTCTTCTGCGGCTTCCATCTCGCGGCGCTCAGAGGGCGTCTTGTCCTTGAAGCCGACGAGGTGGAGGATGCCGTGGATGATGACGCGATGCAGCTCACGCCCGTACTGCTCGCCCAACTGCTCGGCATTGGAGCGTATGGTGTCCAGCGAGAGGAAGAGGTCGCCCGAGAGGATGTTGTCCACCGAGTAGTCGAAGCCGATGTGGTCCGTGTAGTAGTCGTGGCGGAGAAACTCGCGGTTGACCTGGAGGATGCGCTCGTCGCTGCAGAAGATATAGTGCACCTCCCCCACCCGCTTGCCGTAGCCGGCGGCCACCCGCTCAATCCACGACGTCACCTTCGCAACATCTATCGCGGGAAAAGAAACCTGCTCAACGTGAAACTCAATGTTCAATGGTCAATGTTCAATGGTTAAATCAGCGATTTGACGGAGCGGAACATGCGGCTCCAACGGTAGTGTCGGGGGCCGAAATGGTCCTTGTCGATGGAGAGCCAAACGAAGATGGGCTTGCCCACCACGTGGTCCTCGGGCACGAAGCCCCAATAGCGCGAGTCGGCCGAATTGTGGCGGTTGTCGCCCATCATCCAGTAGTAGTCCATCGCAAAGGTGTAGGACGTCGCGGGCTTGCCGTCGATGAGAATCTGTTCATCATCGCTGACCTCCAGCGTGTGGCCCTCGTAGGCACGGATGCAGCGCTCGTAGAGCGGCAGGTTGTCGAGCGTCAGCTCAACGGTCATCCCCTTAGCGGGAATGAGGATGGGGCCGTAGTTGTCACGCGTCCAGCCGTAGTGGCCGTTCTGCGGGAAGAGTTCGTCGGTGCGCCCGTCGTGGACAAAGCTTATTTTGCCCACCAGGTCGGGACGGTCCTCCAAAGCCTTGCGTCCTTCTTCCGTGAGCGGCAGGATGCTCTCGGGGTCGGCATTGTCGGGATTGTTGCCGGGCCCGTAGAGGTCGTCGAAGGCGAGGCCGGCTTTAGCCACCACTGGGTCGTCCTTGTCGGGGCGGCGCAGCCACTCCACGCTGTAGGTGAACTGCACATGGGGCGGCGTGGCGGTGGCGCTGTCGTTGATGTAGATGATGCAGTCGCGTATTTCGAACTTCTGACCGGGCAGACCCACACAACGCTTCACATAGTTTTCGCGGCGGTCCACCGGGCGCGAATCGACGGCGCCGAACTCCGACGGGTTATCGCGCAGGTATTCGCGTCCGAGCCTGTAGCAACCCTCGTAGAAACGCCAGCGCTGAAAGGGCGTGAGACTGTCAATCTCAATATCGCCCGCAATCTGGGAGGCCATCTGCTCGCCGTAGAGATAGCACATCATGGTGTAGTCGGCGGCAGCGTAAAGGGGATTCGTGAGGACGGTGTCGCCCGAGGGATAGTTGAACACCACGATGTCGCCCCTTTTGACGGGACGCGGCGTGACGCGCTTGTAGTCCCAGCGCAGCCACTCCACGTAGCTCTTGCCCAGCCCAAGGGGCAGCGTGTGCTGGCAGAGGGGCATGTGGAGCGGTGTCTGCGGCACGCGCGGCCCGTAGCTCAACTTGGAGACGAAGAGGTAGTCGCCCACGAGCAGGCTCTTCTCGAGAGAGGACGAGGGAATCGTGTAGTTCTGGAAGAAATAGATGTTGATGAAATAGACGGCCACCAGGGCGAAGACGACGGCATCAATCCACGACATGATACCGCGCAGCACGGGATTCTCAAGATCCTTCCACCAGCCCCAGTTGATGAAGCGCGTGATGTAGGCGTCGAAGATGAAGGGCAGCGCAACGATGCCCCACCAGGCATCCACCCAGCCGAGGAACAACAGGAAGAGGATAATGATGACGGCACACTTGGTCTTGTCCTTCCAGGTGAGCGCCGGTTTGATTTTCTTCATGACTGAAACGTGGAGAGGTTAAAACTTGAAGAGGTCGCTCATCGTGAGCAGACCCTCGTGCGTGGCGGTGTATTCGGCAGCCAGCACGGCACCCAGGGCGAAGCCCTTGCGGGAGTGGGCATCGTGGGTGATGGTGATGCAGTCGGCGTCGCTGTCGTAACGCACGGTGTGGATGCCGGGCACCTCGCCGCGACGGATGTGGTCGATGCGCAGCAGCTTGGCATCGGTGGTGTCCTCGGCCCAGGCGTCCTTGCGGTCGAGCTCGGCCACAATCTCATCGGCCAGCGTGATGGCGGTGCCCGAAGGGTGGTCGAGCTTGTGGACGTGGTGGGTTTCCTCCAGCTCCACGTCATACTGGGGGAACTGATTCATGATGCGCGCCAGATAGCGGTTGACGGCACGGAAGACGGTGACGCCCAGAGAGAAGTTGCTGCTCCAGAAGAGCGTCTTGCCCTCCTGCTCGCACATACGGCGCACATCGTCGCCGTGGTCCTTGAGCCAGCCGGTGGAGCCGCTCACTACCTTGACGCCCTGAGCGAAGGCGCGCAGATAGTTGTCGTAGGCCACCTGGGGCGCCGTGAACTCGATGGCCACATCGGCCGAACGGAAAGCGTCGGAGTCGAAGTCCTGAAGGTTGTCAACGTCGATGATGGAAACAATCTCGTGACCGCGCGAAAGGGCGATTTCTTCTATCATACGGCCCATCTTGCCGTAACCAATCAGTGCAAATTTCATATCTTGGATGTTTTATGTTTCTTTTTGATGTCAATGAAGTAAATATAGAGGCAGAAGAGGAGGATGAGCACCGTGTTGAAGACCAGACGCGGCACGACGTTCCACTGCGTGGCCACAGAGTCCATCAGGAACCAGAGCGCCGCCGTGAGCAGCACGTAGGAGAAGATGGAGCGCATGGGATAGTCGATGGGATTCTTGCGCTGGCCAACCAGGTAGGAGAGCACCATCGACGTGCCGTAGCCGGCCACACCGCCCCAGGCGCACGCCATGTAGCTGTAGCGCGGAATGAAGATGACGTTGACCGCCACCAGCACGGCGCAGCCCGCCAGCGAGAACCAGGCGCCCCAGATGGTGCGGTCGATGAGTTTGTACCAGAAGGAGAGGTTGAAATAGACCCCCATCATGATTTCGGCCACCATGACAATGGGCACCACCTGCATGCCGCCGCGATAACCCTTACCCACAATGAACTGGAGCACATCCAACCAGCCCATCACGCAAAGGAAGGCCAGGAGCGTGAAGATGAGGAAATACTTCATGCCGAGCGCATACATCACCTTGGCGTCCTTTTCACGCGCGGCAGCGAAGACCATCGGCTCGTAGGCGTAGCGGAAGGCCTGTGTGATCATCGCCATAATCATGGCAATCTTGACGCAACCGCCGTAGATGCCCAAGAGCACGTTGGCGGCCTCCTTGTCGGGATAGACCAGAGGGAAGAGTATCTTGTCGGCCACCTGATTGAGAATGCCCGCAATGCCCAGCACGAGGATGGGCCAGGAATAGGAGAGCATACGCTTCAGCAGCGCACCGTCAAACTTCCACTCAATCCGGAACAGCTCGGGAATGAAGAGCAGCGAGATGAAGGAGGTGCAGACGAGGTTGATGAGAAAGACGTAGAAGACCGACGTCAGATGGAGCCCCACGAAGCAGATGAGGTTGAGGACGATATTCGCCGCAATGAAGAGCAGCTTGAGCGAAGCGAAGTGCACGGCACGCTTCTTAAATCTCAGGAAAGAGAACGGCAGCGCCTGCAGGGCATCCATCGCCACCACGACGGCCATCATCAGCAGATACTCCGGATGGGCGCTGTAGCCCAGATAAGCCGCAATGGGGCCGATGAAGGAAAAAACGCACAGGAGGAATACCGCCGAGAGTGAGGCGATGAGGGTGAAGCCCGTGGAGAAGACGGTGTCGGGACGGTAGCGCTCGTCGTTGGCGTAGCGGAAGAGCGTTGTCTCCATACCGAAGGTGAGCATCACCAGGATGAGCGCCACGTAGGCATAGACGTTGGTGCTGATGCCGTAGTCGCCCGAAGAGGAGGGCATATAGTGGGTGTAGAGCGGCACGAGCAGGTAGTTGAGAAAACGGCCTACTATGCTGGACAAACCGTAGATGGCGGTGTCCTTAGCTAAGGATTTGAGCGATGCCATAGTCCGCGACAGATAAAGTATGCACCAAGCAGCACAAAGGGCACGGAGAGCAACTGCCCCATGTTGAAGAGCATGCCTTCCTCAAAAGCCACTTGGTTTTCTTTGGTATATTCGATGAAAATCCTGCTCAGGAAGATGAGGAAGATGCAGAGGCCGAAGAAGAAGCCCGTGCCCACCAATGCAGGACGGCGGCGATAGACGGCCCAGCCGATGAAGAAGAAGATGCAGTAGCAGAGCGCCTCATAGAGCTGTCCGGGGTGGCGGGGAAGCTGGTCCACCCGCTCGAAGACAAAGGCCCAGGGCACATCGGAGGGACGGCCGATTATTTCGCTGTTCATCAGATTGCCCAGACGGATGAACATCGCCGTGATGGGGGTGACGATGCTCACGTTGTCCAAAACGTGGAGATATGTGAGCCCCACCTTGCGGCCAAAGAACCACAGGGCGGCTATGAGGCCGATGGTGCCGCCGTGGGAGGCAAGCCCCTCGTAGCCGGTGAAGTGCCACGAGCCGTCGGCGGCAAATTTGACGGGCAGGAACATCTCCACGGGATGCGCCAGGAAATACTCGGGCTCGTAGAAGAGGCAATGACCCAGCCGGGCGCCGATGAGGATGCCCGCAAAACAGTAGAGAAACATGGGGTCGAACTGCTCCTCCTTCAGCTTCTGCTCACGGAACATGCGGTGCATGAGCACATAGACGCTCAGGAGACCGATGCACCAGCAGAGCGAATACCAACGCACGGCGAAAGGGCCCAAGTGAAAGGCCACCACGTCGGGATTCCAATGGATGAAAAGCAGACTAAACATTGAAGCGGAAGTGCATGATGTCGCCGTCCTGAACGACGTAGTCCTTACCCTCTACACCCAGTTTGCCGGCCTCGCGGACAGCGGCCTCGCTACCGTACTTGATGTAGTCGTCGTATTTAATCACCTCGGCGCGGATGAAGCCCTTCTCGAAGTCGGTGTGGATGACGCCGGCACACTGGGGCGCCTTCCAGCCCTTGCGGAAGGTCCAGGCCTTCACTTCCATCTCGCCCGCCGTGATGAAGGTCTGCAGCGTGAGCAAATGGTAGATGGCCTTGATGAGCCGGTTGCAGCCGCTCTCCGAGAGCCCCATATCCTCGAGGAACATCTGCTTCTCCTCGTAGGTCTCGAGTTCGGCGATGTCGGCCTCCGTCTGAGCCGAGATAATCAGCATCTCCGCCTCTTCGCCCTTGATGGCTTCAGCGACGGCCTGCGTGTATTTGTTGCCTGTGGCGGCACTCTTATCGTCCACGTTGCAGACGTAGAGCACGGGCTTGGCCGTGAGCAGGAAAAGGCCTTTGGCGGCCTGCTGTTCGTCCTCCGTCTCAAACTGCACGGTGCGGGCGCTCCTGCCCGATTCTATCGCCGCCTTGTAGGCCTCGATGACGTCGAGCTCTATCTTGGCCTGCTTGTCGCCGCCCACACGGGCTGCCTTCTCCACGCGCTTCAGACGGTTTTCAAGCGTTTCAAGGTCCTTAATCTGCAGTTCGAGGTCGATGATTTCCTTGTCGCGCACGGGGTCCACCGAACCGTCCACATGCACGATGTTGTCGTTGTCGAAGCAGCGCAACACATGGATGATGGCGTCGCACTCGCGTATGTTGGCCAAAAACTGGTTGCCGAGACCTTCTCCCTTGGAGGCGCCCTTCACCAGACCGGCAATATCGACGATATCACACACGGCCGGCACGATGCGTCCGGGATGCACCAGCTCGGCGAGCTTGGTGAGGCGCTCATCGGGCACGCTGACCTGACCCAACTGCGCATCAATGGTGCAGAAAGGGAAGTTGGCCGCCTGCGCCTTGGCGCTGGAGAGACAATTGAAAAGTGTGGATTTGCCCACGTTAGGAAGTCCTACTATACCTGCCTTCATTATTTTTCTTTAAACTATAAATTATTATCTTTTGTCTTACTCTTAATTATCTCCCCCAAAGGGGAAGCCGGAAGGGTCTTACACATCAAACTGAATCTCGCCCTCCTTGATGATGAATTCGGGATGAGTGACGAGGCGGAGCAGTTCTATCTGCTCATATTCACCGATGACCCAAATGATTTCTCCCTTAATGAAGATGTGATGGGGCGGTATGCGCTGCAAGTTGCCCATCTTGTCTTCGAGGCCTATCACGCTGCAGTGGAACTTGTCGCGGATTTTGCTGCCGGCAAGAGTCTGATAGACCAGAGGAGAATGCGGTGCTATCTCCAGTTTTTTCAACGTGAGCTGATGACCGGAAGCCATTGCCTCCGCATTCAACACCTCCGTCTGGAGGAAGAAGCGCACCGTCTCGATGCCGGCATCGTCGCCCACCAACTCAAGCACGTCGCCCGGATAAAGACGGTTGTTGCCGTCGGGAATGTTGATGCGCAGACGACCGCGCACGATGGCGGCCACGGTGGTCTGGGTGCGGGCGCCCAAATTGAGTGAAGCCAGTGACTTACCCGACCAGGCACTGTTGTCCGGTATGACGAGGGAGGTGAGGTGCAAATCGCTGCCGCGCAGTTTTCTTCCGTAGATAGGACCCTGCTTACTGAGTTCGCGACGGTGGAGATTGAGGAAGAAGGTGCGCTCCAAGCGGATGCTTATCAACTTGAGGCCGCGGCTGAGGATGATGAGCAGCATTGCCACATTGGCTATGGCGAAGTTCCAAAGGAAGGGCAGCGGGCTCTCAAGGACAATCAACTGGAAAATAATTGCCAGCGTGATGAAGTAGCGCAGGATGAAGATGAGAGCAACCACCAGCCGTGTGCGCCAGTTTTTTCTCCAGAAATAGAGCATGTTGACGTTGCGGTTCTTGCGCATCACAATGGGACGCAGGAACGGACTGGCCGCCAGGATGGAGAAAATCACACACATGGCATTGGCCCACCAATGATCCAGGAAAGAATGGAAGATGGGCTTGAGGATGGAGAGCATCAGTGAGACCACCGTGGAAGCCAGCACAAAATAAGCCACCGTCTGATAGAGCAGCGAAGTGCAGAGCACCTTCCATTTGTGGGAATCCTCACTCAGAGAGATGGTGGCGTGCTCCTCAATGGTGGAAGAGACGCGATGGAGGCCTTTCATGTTGAAATGCTTGAGCAGGCGCTCCACAAACGAAGCCGCCGGCTCCGAAGCCTTTATCATATAGGGCGTGGTGAAGGTGGTGACGATGCTGACCGCCACCACTATGGGATAGAGAAAATCGCTGGTGACATCAAGGCTTTCGCCCAGAGAAGCCAGAATAAAGGCAAATTCACCGATTTGCGTCATGCTGAAACCGCTCGATATGGCGTCCTTGAGGTTGCTGCCGGTGACGAAGAAACTCAGAGAACCAAATATCATCTGACCAATTAAAATGGCCGCCGTGAGTGCCAGAATAGCCGGCCAGTGCTGCAACAGCACATAGGGCGACACCATCATGCCCACACTGACAAAGAAGACGGCGCCGAAGAGGTCTTTTACCGGACCTATAGTCTTCTCTATGTCTTCCGCCTCCATCGTCTCCGAAAGGATGCTGCCCATCATGAAGGCACCGAAAGCGGGAGAATAACCCACTTTGGAAGAAATCACCACCAGGAGAAAACACAGCGCACTGGAGACGATAAGCAGTGTTTCCTTATTTATATAGGGTTTGTTTTTCTTGAGGAAAAGCGGCAGAATGTAGATGCCGACAAGGAACCACAGCAACAGGACACTGCCCAACTGAGCCAGGGAATTGATGAGCGCACCGCCTTCAAACTTACGCGTAGCAGCCATAGCACTCAGGACCACCATGAGCAGAATGCCCAATATATCCTCCAGGATAAGCACGGAGAGCACATTGCCCGCAAACTTGCGGTGGCGCATGCCCATATCGTCGAAAGCCTTATATATTATGGTGGTGGAAGACATCGCCAACATGCCGCCGAGAAAGAGTTGATCCATGTCGCCCCAATTGAAGAGACGGCCTACGGAGCTGCCTACACCCATCATGCTGCCCATCACCATGAAAGCACAGATGACGGGACCGATGCCCATCTTCACTATCTTCTTGAAAGAAAACTCAAGACCAAGGGCAAACATGAGGAAGATAACACCGATTTGACCCCAATCCTCCACATTCTCCATATTGGTGATGGAAGGCATATAAATCATGTTGGGACCCGTGAGAAATCCCGCCACAATATAGCCCAACACCAACGGTTGCTTGAGACGCTTGAAGATGATAGTGGTGATACCGGCTACAATAAGGATGTAGGCCAAGTCGGTGATAATAATAGGAAGATCACTCATTTTTTCCTTTTCTTTTTAAAACTCTATCCTACCCTATTATTTCTAAAGACCAAGTTTTTCGCTTATCTCCAACATCTTCTTTATGGGCAACACGGCACGACGGGCTACCTCTTCACTCACCTCCACCTGAGGCGACTCATTGAGCAGACAGTTATAAACTTTCTCCAAGGTGACGAGCTTCATGTAGTTGCATTCGTTGCAACTGCAGGCGGCATCGTCGGGAGGAGCGGGAATAAAGGTCTTCTGAGGCGCACGCTTCTGCATCTCATGCAAAATGCCGCTCTCGGTGGCTACGATGAAGGTGGAAGCCTCGGACTCTATGCTGTATTTGAGCAAAGCGGCAGTGCTGCCCACTTTGTCGGCCAGTTTCACCACAGCGCCGCGGCACTCGGGATGCACCAGAATCTTGGCTTCGGGATATTGCTTCTTCAAGGCTACTATCTTCTCCACCGAGAACTTTTCATGCACATGACAGGCTCCGTCCCAGAGCAGCATGTTGCGTCCGGTGATGCTGTTGATATAGTTGCCCAGATTATGGTCGGGACCGAAGATAATGGGTGTATCCTTAGGAAAATATTCCACCACCTGACGCGCATTGCCCGAAGTGACCACCACATCGGTCAAAGCCTTAATGTCGGCAGTGGTGTTGACATAAGAAATCACCTTGTGACCGGGATGAGCTTTGACGAAAGCCTCAAACTCTTTGGCCGGACAACTCTCAGCCAGAGAACAGGTTGCGTTGGGATCGGGTATAAGCACTTTCTTTTCCGGACAAAGTATCTTGCAGGTTTCGCCCATGAAGTGTACACCGCACATCACAATGATGTCGGCTGTGGTCTTGGCAGCCTGCTGAGCCAAAGCCAAAGAATCGCCTACAAAGTCGGCTATGTCCTGAATGGCACCGTCAACGTAGTAGTGGGCCAAAATGACGGCATTCTTTTCTTTGGCCAAACGCTTGATGCTCTCTTTGATATCCATATTATATTTTTTTTGTTTTTCCTTTTTAAATATCCTATGTTGATTATGATGATGTCCGGTCTATATGTAGATAATAATATATTTGCTTAAAATTAAATGAATTACAAATTTAATTATTGTATATAAGGCGCTCACAGCTTGTGAACATATTGAGGGATTGTGTGGCTTTTCATATTTTATATTTTCGTTGCACTTATTTTTATTGACACTTATCTACATATTATTGAAGTTGTTGACAACAGAGATGCCATATCACCATACCGGCCGTAACGCTTACGTTCATGGAGTGTTTGGTGCCGAACTGGGGGATTTCGATGCAGGCATCCGACCTGTCGATAACTTCCTGTTGCACGCCTTTCACCTCGTTGCCGAGGATTATTGCAATCTTTGCATTGTTATCATAATGAATATTCTGCAACATGGTGCTGCCTTCACATTGCTCTACGCTCCATACTTTATAGCCCTCGCGGTGCAGTTCGTCAACGGCGTCAAGAGTGGATTCGAAATGCTTCCAGCGAACAGTGTCTTCCGCGCCGAGTGCCGTCTTGTGTATCTCGGGATGAGGCGGCGTAGCCGTGATGCCGCAGAGATAGACCGCCTCCAATGCCATAGCGTCCGCCGTGCGCAGAACACTGCCTACGTTGTAGAGCGAACGTACGCGGTCGAGCACCACAACAATGGGGCGCTTCCTGGCCTCCCGGAACTCTTCGGGAGAAAGACGGTGCATCTCTATGACGTTGAGTTTGCGCAAGAGTATTACTTAAAGCGACTCGAGCATTTTTTTCAGCACCACAGTAGCAGAAATCTCTCTGTTGGCGGCTTCGGGAATCACCAGTGAAGTGGGTGCCTCGATGACGTCGTCGGTGACAATCATGTTGCGGCGCACGGGCAGACAGTGCATGAAGTGTGCATTGTCGGTGACAGCCATCTGACGATTGCTCACCGTCCAGTCCATCCACTTATGGTAGTCGTCGAGTACCTGACCGTAGCGGTCGGGAAGCGTGACGCCGGGGCAACTCCAGTTCTTGGCATAAACGAAATCGGCGCCCTCGAAAGCCTTCATCTGGTCGTACTCCACACGGGCGTCGCCGACAAACTGAGGATCCAGTTCATAACCTTCGGGATGAGTCACCACAAACTCTACATCGGCAGCACGCATCCACTCGGCAAAACTGTTGGGAACGGCCTGCGGCAGCGCTCTGGGATGAGGCGCCCAGGTCATCACCACCTTGGGGCGCTCCTTCTTTTTATATTCCTCGATGGTGATGAGGTCGGCAAAAGCCTGCAGGGGATGCACGGTAGCGCTCTCCATGAAGAAGACGGGACGACCGCTGTATTTGATGAACTGCTGCAGGATTTTCTCTTCGTAGTCGTCCTGACGGTTTTCGAAGCGGGCGAAACTGCGCACGCCGATGATGTCGCAATAGGAACCCATCACGGGAATGGCCTCCAGGAGATGCTCGCTCTTGTCGCCGTCCATGATGACGCCGCGCTCTGTCTCCAGTTTCCAGGCGCCCTGATTCACATCGAGCACAATGACGTTCATGCCCAGATTCATGGCAGCCTTCTGAGTGGAGAGGCGAGTGCGCAGAGAGTTGTTGAAAAAGATGAGCATAGCCGTCTTGTGACGACCCAGACGCTCGTACTGATAGCGGTCCTGCTTGATGTTAAAAGCTTCTTTCAGTGCCTCATCCAAAGGACCTATGTCACTTACATGTTGAAATACTTTCATATGTGTATGCCTATAGTTTACCGCGCAAAAATACAAAAAAAAGGTGAATTAGAAAAAAAACATGACGTCGGGAAGTTTCAAA
>CADAVI010000009.1 GCA_902791295.1 uncultured Bacteroidales bacterium
GAACAAGAATGTGGTGATGACGACCAGCGGCATCATGTCCAAAATCACCTTTGAGTGCACCAAGCAGGCCTTCGGCATCGACAGCATCATCTTTGCTTCAGACTATCCCTACGAGTGCCTGTCCAACATGATGAAATTTGTGAAGACGCTGGATCTGACGGAAGAGGAAAAGGAGAAACTCTTCCACCTGAATGCCGAGAAGTACATCCTCAGCTAGTCACCGCCCGGAGCATACGTAAAACCTGACACCGGAGCCCGCTTTCACGGGCTCCGGTCGGTCTTTGCGTGGCTTCTGCGACGACCTCGATTTCCACCAGAGCGCCCTTGGGCAAGGTCTTCACGGCAACGGCAGAACGGGCAGGATAAGGCTCCGAGAAAAACTCGGCATAGACAGCGTTCATCTCCGCAAAGTCGTTCATATCGGCCATAAGATGTACCAAAAATTGCTGACTTTTCACCAACTTTACACGGTTTTTATCCAAAACGCATTTTCTTTTATCATAATGGGAAGGACGTTTGGCCTTCTCACTTTTTTTTCGTTCCTTTGCAGCGAATTTCAAAACGCAGGGCAGAATGAACGACACCATACTGACCATCACCGGAAGCGACGGCACCGGAGGCTCGGGCGTGCAGGCCGACATCCGTCTCGTCAGCGAAATGGGCGGACACGCCGTCTCTGCCGTCACCTCCATCACGGCGCAGAACACGCTGGGCATCGACGAATTCTACGACTTGCCCGCCGACGTGGTGCGCCTGCAGCTGGAGAGCATCATCAACGACCTGCAGCCGCAGGTGGTGAAGGTGGGACTGCTGCGCCGCATCGACGTGGTGGCCGAGACCTATGCCGCCATTGAGCGCCTGCTGCTGCCGCTGTGCACCGTGGTGCTGACCCGGGAAGACCTGCCCGACGGACAACCCTCGCACGGACGCGCCAACCGCTTCGCCTCCGCAGTGGCCGTGGGGCTGAGTCGCGGAGAGAGCGTGAAGGAAGCCATTGGCGGAGCACGCAGAATGCTGCGCGAAGCACCCGCCGGCTATGCCGACGCAAGCAGTCGCAGCGGCGAGCTCTACAACCAGTTTCTCGATGCCGTCGGGCGCTTCTTCCGCCGCTACGCCGACGTGGCCTTCTATGCCGAGCAGCTCAACGTGTCGCCGCGCTACCTCGGACAGGTGACGCGACGCATCGCCGGACGTTCGCCCAAGAGCATCATCGATGAAAGAATCACCGATGAAATCGTGAAATATCTCACCACAACGGGCACGCCGCTCAAAGCCATTGCCCAACAACTTGGATTCTCCTCGCAGGCGCAGCTCTCGCGCTACTTCAGAAAACAGAAGGGCGTCTCGCCCCGACAATACAAAACAACAACACACACAACAGCATGAACAACGAAAGGCAACAGCTCAACCGCCAGCTGGCACAGATGCTCAAAGGCGGCGTCATCATGGACGTGACCACACCCGAACAGGCCCGCATCGCAGAAGAAGCCGGCGCCTGCGCCGTGATGGCCCTGGAGCGCATCCCCGCCGACATCCGCGCCGCCGGAGGCGTGTCGCGCATGAGCGACCCCAAAATGATACGCGGCATACAGGAAGCCGTCAGCATCCCCGTGATGGCCAAATGCCGCATCGGCCACATCGCCGAAGCGCAAATCCTGCAAGCCATCGAGATAGATTACATCGACGAAAGCGAAGTGCTCTCACCTGCCGACAACATCCACCACATCGACAAGACCCGCTTCGACGTGCCCTTCGTCTGCGGCGCGAAAAATCTGGGGGAAGCCCTGCGGCGCATCGCCGAAGGCGCCACCATGATACGCACCAAAGGTGAACCGGGCACGGGCGATGTGGTGCAGGCCGTGAGCCACATGCGGCTGATGCAAAGCGAGATACGCCGCCTCAGCGCCATGAGCGTCGACGAGCTCTACGAGGCCGCCAAACAGCTGCAGGCCCCCTATGAACTGGTGCGCTGGGTGCACGACAACGGACGCCTGCCCGTGGTCAACTTCGCCGCCGGCGGTGTGGCCACACCGGCCGACGCCGCCCTGATGATGCAGCTCGGGGCGGAAGGCGTCTTCGTGGGCAGCGGCATCTTCAAGAGCGGCAACCCCGCCAAGCGCGCCGCCGCCATCGTCAAGGCCGTCACCAACTGGCAGGACGCCAAAATGCTGGCAGAACTCTCGGAGGATCTCGGAGAGGCTATGGTGGGCATCAACGAGCAGGAGATAGAACTGCTGATGGCAGAGCGCGGCAAATGAACATCGCAGTCATGGCGCTGCAGGGCGCCTTCATCGAACACGAAGCCATGCTCCGCCGTCTGGGTGCGGAATGCTTCGAAGTGAGGCAGGCCTCGGATTGGGGCCGGCCGAAGGACGGCCTCATCCTGCCCGGAGGCGAGAGCACGGTGCAGCGCCGTCTGCTGGAAGACCTCGGGCTCTTCGGGGCTGTGCGGCGCGACATCCTCGCGGGGCTGCCCGTCCTGGGCACCTGCGCCGGGATGATACTGCTCTCCCAGACACATCTCGCCACCATGCACATGCGTGTGCGCCGCAACGCCTACGGCCGCCAGCTGGGCAGCTTCCGCACGGGAAACCGGGTGGAGGGCATCGGCGGGGACGTCCCCATGACCTTCATACGCGCGCCCTATATAGAGGAAACGCTGAGCCCGGAGTGCCGACCCCTCGCCCGGGTGGACGGCCACATCGTGGCCGCGAGAGAAGGAAAGCAGATGGCGACGGCCTTTCACCCCGAATTGGACGGGGACACACGAATTCATGAGGCGTTTTTGCAGCTTGTTTCCGAATAATTTGCTATCTTTACCCTCGAAAACGTCAACAAAACGCATCAACACTATGAAAACACACTGTCTGAAGGCCACGCTTCTCATGCTCGCCCTCACCCTCTGCACCTCACTTTCGGCACAACAGCACCGGGTGCGCACCGTGCCCCTCTCCGACATCCGTCTGAGCGACCCCTGCATCCTGGCCGACAGCGCCACGCAGACCTACTACATGACCGGCACGGGCGGCCTGCTGTGGAAGAGCAAAGACCTGAAGATGTGGACCGGCCCCTACAACGTGGTGCAGATTGACACCGCCTCGTGGATGGGCCCCCGCCCCATGATATGGGCCGCCGAGCTGCATCACTACAAAGGCAAATACTACTACTTCGCCACCTTCACCAACCGCGACGTGTTCATCGGCGCCGTGAAGGGCAACCGCATCGAGCGGCGCGCCTGCCACGTGCTCGTGAGCGACCGCCCCGACGGCCCCTATGTGCCCATGCAGGACAAAACCTATCTGCCGGCCGACATCCCCACCCTCGACGGCACGCTGTGGGTGGACAGCGACGGCAAGCCCTACATGATCTATTGCGGCGAATGGCTGAAAAACTGGAACGGCACCATAGAGAAGATAGAACTGAAGCCCGACCTGAGCGGCAGCGTGGGCGAAGGCAAAGTGCTCTTCCGCGCCAGCGACAGCCCCTGGAGCCGCGAGAGGGAAGACGGCGTAGAGACCTTCAACAAGGTGACCGACGGCCCCTGGCTCTTCCGCACCGCCACCGGACGGCTGGGGATGCTGTGGACCAGTTGGGTGTATAAGGACTACACGCAGGGCGTGGCCTACTCCGAGAGCGGCACGCTCGACGGCCCCTGGGTGCAGGAGAAAGACCCCGTCACCCCGCCCAACTACGGCCACAGCATGCTCTTCCGCACCTTCGACGGACAATGGAAAATGTCCGTCCACAGCCACAAGAGCGTGAACGGACATTATGTGAGGATTCCCTGTCTCTTCGACGTTGATCTGTCGGGAAACCGGCTGGTAATTAAAAATTAAAAATTACTTGACGATTTCGAGCAACTCCACCGTGAAGATGAGCATCGAATAGGGCGGAATCTTCTGATTCTGCTCACGGTCGCCGTAGGCCAGCTGCTGGGGGATGTAGAGTTCCCACTTGCTGCCAACGGGCATGAGCGTCAGCGCCTCCGTCCAGCCCTTGATGACCTGATTTACGCCAAAGGTGGCGGGCTCGCCGCGCTTGTAGCTGCTGTCGAACACGGTGCCGTCGAGCAGACGGCCTTCGTAGCTGACCTTCACACGGTCGGTGGCCGTCGGCTTGTCGCCGCTGCCCTGCGTCAGCACCTTATACTGCAAGCCGCTGGCGGTGACGACGACGCTGTCCTTCTTGGCATTGGCGGCCAGGAAGTCTTCGCCGGCCTTGCGGTTGGCGCCGTACTTCTTCTCCATCATGAGGCCGTGCCAATACTTGAACTGCTTGTCGATGGCCTGCATGGCGCTGTCCTGCGAGATGGGCAGAGCCTCGCCGCGCAGAGCGTCGGAGAAGCCGCGCACGAAGTCGTCGCCGGAGAGCACCTGAGCAGAGTCGCTGAGCTGACGGGCAAAGCCAGGCAGGACGCGCGACTCCACATCCTGACGGATTTCCGTGCCGGCAATGCGGGCGCGAACGGCCTTGTCCTCCGGCGTGAGCTCCTTCACGGCAAAGCCGTCGAGGAACTGGGCCATATACGTGGTGTCCACGCCCTTCTGCTGCACGAGATAGGGCTTGAGGCCCTGCGTGTTGATGTAGCCCAGGAGATAGGCAAACATACGGCTGTCGATGGTGTCCACCTTCACGGCCTCCGCCTTCTTGGAGGCTTTCTTGGATTTCTTTGCGCCCTGTGCGCCGATACAGAGCAGCGCACAGAGGGCAAACAACAGAATCTTCTTCATGGTCTTACTTCTCAATGCTCAGAAGTTCGATGGTGAAGACGAGCGCGGAGAACGGCTTGATGGTGCCCATGTCGCGAGCGCCGTAGCCCTGCTCCTGGGGAATATAGACCGTCCACTTGCTGCCCACGGGCATGGCGGTGAGGGCCTTGCCCCAACCGGGAATCACCTGAGTGGGACGGATGGTGAGGGGCTCGTTGCGCTTGTAGCTGCTGTCGAAAGAGGTGCCGTCGATGAGTTTGCCCTCATAGTGCACCTTCACCAGGTTGCTGTCAGCGGGCACAGCGCCCTTGCCTGCGGTCTCCACGGTGTAGAAGATGCCGTCGCCCAAAGAGAGCATGCCCTCCTTCTTGGCCGTGGCGGCCATGAAGTCGATGTTCTGCTGCTTCCACTCGGCATACTCCTTCTCAATCTGGCGCGTGCGGAAGGACTGCAGCTTGCTCATAAAGGTGCTGTCGGCCTCCTGGACGGTCATCAGGGCGCCCTTCTCGGTAGTGCCGGCAATGAAACCGGCCATGAAGTTGTCGAGGCTGACGGTGCTGACGCTGTCCTCACCGAAAATCTGATAGTTGAGGTTTTTGATGATTTGCCCGGAGATCTGCTGGCCGATCTGCACGCCGGCATAGTAGGCCTTCGTCTTGGGCGAATCGTCGGCCTGAGCGCCCTCCAGCAGCCCCTTGACAAACTCGTCGATGTAGGTCGTGTCCATGCCTACCTGCTCCACGAGGTAGCGCTTCAGGCCCTGTGTCTGAGCCAGGCCGGCGGCGTAGCTCAGCGTGTCCAACTCCTCCTTCAGATCGGCCTTGGGAGCCTTGTTGAAGCAGGAACTCAATGTGGCAGCCACTGCAATGACTGCAAGAATAGCAAACTTCTTCATAACTGTGTATTTTTTATAAAACCTTGATCAATTCAACATCGAACACCAGAGTGGCGTAGGGAGGAATGCTCGCACCGGCACCGCTCTCGCCGTAGGCCAACAGATAGGGAATCGTGAAGCGGAACTTGGCGCCCTCTTTCATGAGCTGCACACCCTCCGTCCAGCCGGCAATCACCTGATTCAGGCCGAAGTCGGCCGGCTCGCCGCGCTGATAGCTGCTGTCGAACACGGTGCCGTCGATGAGACGGCCCTCATAGTGGCAGCGCACCTTATCCGTTGCCTTGGGCGAACGACCCGTGCCCTCCTGAAGCACCTCATACTGCAGGCCGCTCTTCGTGGTGGTCACGCCGGCCTTCTTGCCGTTCTCGGCCAGGAAGGCTTTGCCCTCCTCCTTGGCCTTACCGGCCTGGGCTTCCTGCTGGCGGGTGAAATAGTCGTTGAGCATCACCTGAGCCTCACGCGCCGTCATCTCCGTGGGGCGACCCTCCATCACCTCCGTGATGCTGCGCGAAAACTCTTCAATCGAAAAGCCTTCAATGTTCATACTTTTGAGCTGCTGGCCGATGCCCAAACCCAGTGCATAACTGATTTTCTTCATATAATTCTGTTCATTTTGATGATTTTCGTGGGCAAAGGTACGGCTTTTTTTGTAAATAAAACTGATTTTTTGTTATTTTTGCATTTAGAAACAATCATTAAACGACATATGACGAAGACTGAGCAGCACAAGAGACGATGTAAAGAAGAGCAGACCCGATGGCAGAACGTGCTGGGCATCCAGACGGTGGAAGACCTGAATCACGCCATCACGGAAGGACGTGCCACGGAAATTATCAACGTGAGCGAAGCTTTTCAGGACAAAAAGCTGTGCGAGATTGCCGATGCCATCATAGCGAAAAAAGCCCGGCTGGTGTTGCTCGCCGGCCCCTCCAGCAGCGGCAAGACCACCACATGCAAGCGCCTGTCGGTTACGTTGACGGCCTGCGGCCTGCGCACCCACACCGTCTCCACCGACGACTTCTTCGTGAACCGCGAAGACACACCGCTGGACGAGAACGGAGAATACGACTTTGAATCGCTCGACTGCGTGGACACCAAGCTCTTCGGACAGACGATGGCCGACCTGCTGAACGGCGAAGAGGTGAGGCTGCCGCGCTACAACTTCGTGGACGGCAAACGCGAATGGCGCGAAAAAACCATGCAAATCGCCCACACCGACGTGCTGCTCATCGAAGGCACCCACGCCCTGAATCCGCTGCTCTCCAAGCAGGTGGAGGAGCGATACAAATACCGCATCTACGTGTCGCCCGTCACCACCATCTCGCTCGACGGCGTCAACTACCTCTCCACCGGCGACCTGCGCCTGATGCGCCGACTCATCCGCGACTCAAAATTCCGCGGACAGACAGCCTCGGAAATCATCCACCGCTTCCCCAGCGTCAGACGGGGAGAAGAGAAGTGGATACTGCCCTTCCGCGAAGAAGCCGACACCTTCTTCAACTCGTCGCTACTCTACGAGATTGCCGTCATCCGCACACAGGCCGTCCCGCTGCTCGAATCCGTGAAGCCGGAAGAAGAGGAGTTCGGCGAGGCCAACCGACTGAAAGACATCATGCTGCGCTTCCAGCGTCTGCCCGGCAAACAGGTACCGATGGTGTCGCTGCTCAGGGAGTTTGCCGGCGGCAGCGCCTTCGACTATTGACGCAAGTCCTGCTCAATGAAAGCCATCAGGCGCTCCACGGCTTCTGCCTCGGGAATGTTTTTCTCGACACATTCTTTCCCCTTATATAGGGAGATTTTTCCGCGTGCAGCACCGACATAGCCATAATCGGCGTCGGCCATCTCGCCCGGGCCGTTGACGATGCAGCCCATGATGCCGATTTTGAGAAACACCCGCTCTCCGTTGCTGTTTACGAACGGATGATCCGACTGCTCGCGGGCGGAGACGGCGGCCTTGATGCGGGCAATGGTGTCCTGAAGCGCGTAGAGCGTGCGGCCGCAACCCGGGCAGGAGATATATTCCGTCTTGACAAACTTCACACGCGCTGCCTGCAGGATGCTGTCGGCCAAAGTCTCCGCGCTGTCTTCAAAGCCCGGGCACTCAATCCGCAGACGGGACGCCTTGCGGTCGATAAACAGCGCACCGACAGCCATCGAGGCCTTCAGTTGCAGATCCTCCAAAGAGCCGGCCGTCAGGCGCAGCGTGACGGTGTCATTGCTGATGCCGGCTTCTGCCCTACGTCTCAGCAGAGCGCACTCGTCCACCAGCTCTGTCAGACGGCGGGCCACGGGGATTTCGTTTTCAGGCGCCTCCGAGAGCGACACGCGGATGGTGTCGCCGATGCCTTCCGTCAGCAGGGCGCCGATACCCACAGCACTCTTGACACGTCCGTCTTCCCCTTCTCCGGCCTCCGTCACGCCGAGATGCAGGGGGAAGTCCATCCCCTCACGCTCCATGGCCTGCACCAACAGGCGCACGCTCTGCACCATCACCACCGTGTTGGAGGCCTTGATGCTGACGACCACGTCCATGAAGCGCTCTTTCTGACAAATGCGCAGGAACTCCATGCACGACTCCACAATGCCCTCGGGGCTGTCGCCGTAGCGCGACATGATGCGGTCGGAGAGGCTGCCGTGATTGACGCCGATACGCAACGCCGTCCCGTGCTCCCGGCATATCTGCAGGAAAGGCAGCAGACGCTCCTCGATGCGCTGCAATTCGGCAGCGTATTCCGCATCGGTATATTCCAGGTGCTTGAACCGACGCGCAGCATCTACGTAGTTACCCGGATTGATGCGCACCTTTTCGCACCAAAGCGCCGCCACGTCGGCCACATTGGGATTGAAATGCACATCGGCCACAAGCGGCACCCGACATCCGGCCCGTCGCACGCCGTCTGAAATAAGGCGCATGTTTTCGGCCTCACGGGTGCCCTGTGTCGTCAGACGGACGAGTTCGCCGCCGGCCTCTGCAATGCGCAGCACCTGCGCCACACTGCCCTCAGTGTCCGTCGTGGAGGTGGTGCACATCGACTGCACCCGTATGGGATTGTCACCGCCAATCACCACGTCACCCACCCGCACGGCGTGGGAGCGACGGCGCACGACGGCACCGGTTTGAGCACAGCGCGTTGTCATCAGTTGACCTTGTTTTTGTATTTCACTTCGGAGAGTTCCTGATTGGCCTTCACAATCTTCACCTTGAGACCGGTCTTATAGGTCTTCAGTTTGGCGGCGAGCGCCTCATCGGAAAGGGCCAGCATCTCGGCGGCGAGGATGGCGGCGTTCTGTGCGCCGTTGACACCCACGGTGGCCACGGGAATGCCGGGAGGCATCTGAATGATGGAGAGCATGGCGTCCAAGCCGTCGAGCATACCCTTGACGGGCACGCCGATAACGGGCACCGTGGTGCTCGCAGCAATCACACCGGGAAGGGCTGCCGCCATTCCGGCACCGGCGATGATGACCTTCAGGCCGCGCTGTTCCGCGCCTTTGGCAAAGGCCTCCACCTCATCGGGCGTGCGGTGGGCAGAGAGGGCGTTCATCTCGAAAGGAATGTCCATTTCATCGAGAAACTTGGCTGCTTTCTCCATGACGGGCAGATCGCTGGTGCTGCCCATGATAATACTGACTTTGGCGTTCATTGGTTATTGGTGTTTAATGTATGACAGTCTATTCCTCCACCAGACACTGATCAAGCAGCGTTGTGATGGCTTCCTTATCCAAATGCTGACCGATGAAAACCAATTTTTGCATGCGGTCACCATAGTATTCGTCCCAATCGCGGCGCAGGTCCGGCTGACGCTGCATCAGCGCCTCCAACTCGTCTTCTGGCATGGTGGCGTACCACAGTCCTGCGTTTTTCAACTGCACCTGGCGGCCGGCCTGCTCAAAGAGGTAGCAGGTGTCGCGCTCCGACTTGAAATAACAGATGCCCTTGCAACGGATGATGCTCTTGGGCCACAGACGGGCCACGAAATGGTCAAAACGCCCCAAATCCATCGGGGCGCGGCGCTGCCAGACGAAGGTGCCGATGCCGTATTCCTCCACCTCGCCCTCTCCGTGGTGGTGGTGATGGTGGTGATGATGGTGTTCGTGCTCATCGTCGTCGTCATCATGATGATGGTGTTCATGCTCTTCGTCGTGGTCGTGGTCGTGATGATGTTCGTGCTCGTCGTCATCATCATCGTCTTCATCGTCATCGTCGTGCCCCTCCAGAGCCTCAATCCACGCAGCCGACGTGGCCACTTTTTCGAAGTCGAAGAGCCCGGTGTGGAGCAGGTCGTCGAAATCCACGTCGCCGTAGTCGCACTCGACAATACGGGCATGAGGCTGAAGGTGGGTGATGACCGAACGGATGCGACCCAAATCCTCCTTGCTCACCTCGCTGGCCTTGTTCAAAATGATCAGGTTGCAGAACTCTATTTGCTGAATCACCAGATTCTCTATGTCCTCCTCGTCAATATTGGACTTAAGCAGGTCGTTGCCGCCGGCGAACTCGTCTTTCATGCGCAGGGCGTCCACCACGGTGGCAATACAGTCCAACTCGGGCACACCGCCCTCGGTGTATTGCGGGCCCATCGTGGGGATGGAACAAATGGTTTGGGCAATGGGCGCCGGTTCGCAGATGCCGCTGGCCTCGATGACGATGTAATCAAACTTACCCGTGGAGACAATGTCGTGAAGCTGCTCAACGAGGTCCATCTTCAGCGTGCAGCAGATGCAGCCGTTCTGCAGGGGCACCAGGGAGTCGTCGGTTTGGTTGACCACACCGTCTTTTTGAATCAGGGAGGCATCTATGTTCACTTCACCGATGTCGTTCACGATGACGGCAAAACGGATGCCGCGGCGGTTGTTGAGAATTCTGTTGAGAAGGGTCGTCTTACCACTGCCAAGATAACCCGTGAGAAGCAATACAGGAACTTTTTTCATTGTCAATGATGCTTAATTCGGCTGCAAAATTACAAAATTAAAGTGAAAAGGCAAAAGTGAATCCCCCTTTTTGTCGTCCATCTGAGGGAAAAGCAGTAAATTTGTGCCCGAATTATTGTCATTTTATGGTAGACACTTCTCTTAAATGCCCGTCACTGCCCGCCATCCGCGAACTGGTGGACTTGTGCCGCTCATATTTTTTCCCTGAATTCTACGGCGTGGAGGGCATCCCCTGCGACGACACGGAGCGAAAGGTGCAGCGCATTCGCGCCCTACTTCTGATGAACACCGACGCCGATACGGTGGAGCGCTTCGTGGAGGCATTGCCCGAAATCAGGTCGCTCCTGAAAGAAGATGCCGAAGCCGCTTACGACGGCGATCCCGCTGCAGAGAGCATCGACGAGGTGGTGCTCTGCTACCCCACGATGAAGGCGCTTTCCAACTATCGCGTGGCCCATTGCCTCTACCGGTTGGGCGTGCCCCTCGTGCCCCGCGTCATCACGGAGATGGCACATTCCGAAACGGGCATCGACATTCACCCGGGGGCTCAGATTGGCCATCGCTTCACCATTGACCACGGCACGGGCGTCGTGATTGGTGCCACCTGCATCATCGGCAACAACGTGAAGCTTTATCAGGGCGTGACCCTCGGCGCCAAGAGCTTTCCGCAAGACGAGAACGGCAACCCCATCAAGGGCATTCCCCGTCACCCCATATTGGAGGACGACATCATCGTCTACAGCAATGCCACCGTGTTGGGGCGCATCACCATCGGGCGCGGCACCATCATCGGCGGTAATATCTGGGTGACGGAAGACACCAAGCCGGGCGAGAGACTCCTGCAGGCCAAGAAGCGCAAGAGCCACATGATACGCCCCGAAGACTGGGGAGGCCTGTAACTGTTTACTTAATTCGAAATTTAACACATACTACCCACATGGAGTTTGAAATGATTGCCAAAACCCTCCAGGGACTGGAGAACATTTTGGCGGAAGAACTCACCCGTCTCGGGGCCAACAACATAGAAATCGGACGCCGCATGGTGTCCTTCACCGGCGACCTGGAGATGATGTACCGCGCCAATGTCCAACTGCGCACTGCCATCCGCATCCTCAAGCCCATCAAGCACTTCCGCGCCAAGACGGCTGACGAGGTGTACGATGCGGTGAAAAGCATCGATTGGACGCAGTATCTCACCAACCGCACCACCTTCGCCGTGGACAGCGTCGTTTATTCCAGCGAGTTCCGTCACTCCAAGATGGTGGCCTACAAGGTGAAGGACGCCATCGTGGATCAGATGCGCGAGAAGACCGGCGACCGCCCCAACATCCGCCTGAAGAATCCCGACCTGCAGCTCCACATCCACGTGGCGGAATACGACTGCACCCTAGCGCTCGACTCATCGGGCGAGAGCCTGCACCGTCGCGGATACCGTCAGGAACAGGTGGAAGCACCGCTCAACGAAGTGTTGGCAGCCGGCATCATCCTGACGACCGGATGGCGCGGCGAATGCGACTTCATCGACCCCATGTGCGGCTCGGGCACCTTCCTCATCGAGGCTGCTCTGATAGCACGCGGCATCTCGCCCGGCGTATTCCGCTCTGAGTTCGCCTTTGAGAAGTGGCCCGATTTCGACCGCGAACTCTTCGAGAAGGTGTACAACGACGATTCCGGGGAGCATCCTTTCAACCATCACATCTACGGCTACGACCTCAATGTGCACGCCGTAGCCATTGCCTCCCGCAACGTGAAAGCTGCCGGGCTCACCAAGGAAATCTCCGTGGAGCAGCGCGACATCAAGAACTTTGAGAAACCCGCTCATCCGAGCCTGCTCATCACCAATCCGCCCTACGGCGAACGCATCTCCGCGCCCGATCTGCTGGGGCTCTACAAGACCATCGGCACACAGCTGAAACACAACTTCACCGACGGCGAAGCCTGGATATTGAGCTACCGCGAGGAGTGCTTCGACGAAATCGGCTTGAAGCCTTCGCGCCGCATCCCGCTCTACAACGGCTCCCTTGAGTGCGAACTCCGCAAATACCAAATTTTCTCAGGACGCTTCAACGACATGAGAGCCGGCGGCGGCGACATCAAGACGAAGGAAGACCGCCGCGATATGGCCACCCGCAAGTTCAAGCAACACCGCGAGTTTCGCGAACGGCTCGACGAAAGGGACGAGGAGCGGCCACGCAAGCGCTTCGACAACGAAAAACCCCGCCGGCGTTTCGACGACGAGAGACCGGGGAAGCGCTTCGACAACGAAAAACCCCGCCGGCGTTTCGACGACGAGAGACCGGGGAAGCGCTTCGATGACGAAAAACCCCGCCGGCGTTTTGACGATGAGAGACCGAGAAAGCGTTTTGACGACAAAGACAGGAAACCCCGCAAAAACTATGACAATAAGAACCCTCGCGGCGGCCACGGTCGCGGCCTTCGCTTTGAGCACCGTGACTGAAGCGCAGACACCCTTCACCCTCGACGATCTGCTGCCCGGAGGCACCACCTACGAACAGTTGCGCCCAGAGGATTGCGACTATCACTGGGAAGGCAACACCCTGGCGGAAGGCAAGAAGGAAGACGAGAAGTGTGAGCAGCTTCCCGACGAAGCGCGGCACATCGACCTGTCCGACGTCAGCGGCCACCGCGCCTACACCGTGAAGGGCAATCTTTTCGTGCTCACTGCCGATGGGCTGACCCTGCAAGTGTCCGATGACGGCAGCACCGACGATTCCGAGAACATCGTTTACGGCACCTCCGTGCACCGCGATGAATTCGGCATCAACAAGGGCACGTTCTGGAGCGAAGACGGCGAGCAGCTGGCCTTCTACCGCATGGACCAGTCGATGGTGCCCTCCTACCCTTTGGTGGATATCACCACCCGCATCGCCACCACCAAAACCTGCCACTATCCTATGGCCGGAGAAGAGAGTCACGTCGTCACCGTGGGCATCTACAAAGTCAAAGAGCAGCGCACCGTGTGGCTCCGCCTGCAGGGCGACGAGGGACTGCCCGGACAGCATCCCAACGACTACCACACCAATCTCTCCTGGAGCCCCGACGGACGCACGCTCTACATCTTCGAACTCAACCGCGCTCAGAACCATATGCGCCTTGTGGCCTACGACAGCGAGACCGGACTACCGCGCGGCACCCTCTACGAAGAGACGCACGAAAAATATGTCGAACCGATGACCGGGCTCTCGTTTCTCCCATGGGATGAAACAAAAGCCGTCCTTCAGAGCCAGCGCGACGGCTACAACCACCTCTATCTGCTTGACCTCAACAAGCCCTCTTCCCTGCAACAGTTGACCAAAGGGCCGTGGGTGGTACAGCAGTTCGTCGGTTTCAACAAAAAGAAGAAACTCGTGCTTTATTTGGCCAACACTTCCGATCCCCGCACCAAAACGCTCTACTCGGTGGACATGAAGGGACGGACAAAAGCCTTAGGCGATGAACGCGGCGTGCACTACAAGGTGCAGCTCTCGCAGGACGGCACCCAGGCACTCGACTGCTATACCGCGCCCGACGTGCCCCGCAGCATCAACCTCATCAACACCTCCACCGGCAGCCAAAAGAACCTCCTCACAGCCGCCGACCCGTGGGCCGGACGCACAGTGCCGGAAATCACTTCCGGCAGCATCAAAGCCGCCGACGGACAAACCGACCTCTACTACCGCATGGTGAAGCCCGTCGGATTCGACCCCTCAAAACGCTACCCCACCGTCGTCTATGTTTACGGCGGCCCCCATCTCCACAACGTTGATGCCTCCTGGCACTGGTGTCTGCGCGGTTGGGAAATCTATATGGCCCAGAAAGGCTACCTCGTCTTCGTGCTCGACAACCGGGGTGCTGAATGGCGCGGCCGCGATTTCGAGCAAGCCACCTTCCACCGCTTGGGCGTCATTGAGCGTGAGGATCAGATGGCGGGCGTGAACTACCTCCGCTCGCTGCCCTGGGTGGATGCCGACCGCATCGGCGTGCACGGATGGAGCTACGGCGGCTACATGACCGTCAACCTTATGCTCACCTGGCCCGAGGTGTTCAAGGTGGGTGTTGCCGGCGGACCCGTCATCGACTGGCAATACTACGAAGTGATGTACGGCGAGCGCTACATGGGCACC
The DNA here is from genome assembly GCA_902791295.1 of uncultured Bacteroidales bacterium. Classification (GTDB taxonomy): domain Bacteria; phylum Bacteroidota; class Bacteroidia; order Bacteroidales; family Bacteroidaceae; genus Physcousia. The sequence goes on from CADAVI010000009.1 coordinate 14,661, forward strand.
CCGCAGAGCAATCCCGAGGGCTACGAAGAGTGCGACCTCAAACAGCGCGCCGACCGTCTGAAGGGCCGTCTGCAAATCATCATCGGCGGCGACGATCCCGTCGTGGTGCCGCAGCACGCACTCTCCTTCCTGCGCCGCTGCGCCGACGAAGGCACACATCCCGATTTCTTTGTTTATCCCGGTGACGAGCACAATATGTTCGGTCACGATCGCATACATTTGCACGAACGCATCACCCAATATTTTGAAGATTATCTGAAATGAAAATCCTGTTGTTAGGCAGCGGCGGCCGCGAGCACGCCATGGCTTGGAAAATCAGCCAAAGTCCCAAGTGTGAGAAACTCTACATTGCGCCGGGCAATGCCGGTACGACGGCCTGCGGAGAAAACGTCCCAATGAAGGCGGATGATTTCGAAGCCGTCAAGCGCTTTGTGCTGACCCACGACATCAAGATGGTGGTTGTCGGCCCCGAGGACCCTTTGGTCAAAGGCATCTGGGACTTCTTCCGCGACGATGCCGAACTGAAGGACATCGCCGTCATCGGTCCCTCTAAGGAAGGCGCCTGCCTCGAAGGCTCCAAGGATTTTGCCAAAGCTTTCATGCAACGTCACAATATTCCCACGGCAGCCTACCGCACCTTCACGGGCGCCACACTCGCCGAGGGTAAAGCCTTCCTGCGCACCCTCAAAGCGCCCTATGTGCTGAAGGCTGACGGCCTGTGTGCCGGCAAAGGCGTGCTCATCCTGCCCACATTGGAGGAGGCCGAGCGGGAACTTGAAGAGATGCTCTCGGGCATGTTCGGCGACGCCTCTTCACGCGTAGTCATCGAGGAATTTATGGACGGCATCGAGTGTTCCGTCTTCGTGCTCACCGACGGCAACGGCTACAAGATTCTTCCCGAGGCCAAAGACTACAAACGCATCGGCGAAGGCGACACCGGCCTCAACACCGGCGGCATGGGCAGCGTGTCGCCCGTGCCTTTTGCCACCAGGGAGTGGATGCAGAAGGTGGAGGACCGCATCATCCGACCCACCGTCGAGGGGCTCCGCGAGGAGGGCATCTGCTACAAGGGCTTCATCTTCTTCGGCCTCATCAATGTGGCCGGCGAACCCAAAGTGATAGAATACAACTGCCGCATGGGCGATCCTGAAACAGAAACCGTCATGCTGCGCATCAAGAGCGACCTGGTAGAACTTTTCGAAGCAGTCGCCGAAGGCCGTCTGGCAGAGTGTCCGTTGGAGTTCGACCCGCGCAGCGCTGTCTGTGTGATGCTGGTTTCCGGCGGCTATCCCGGCCACTATGAAAAGGGCTTCGAAATCACCGGCATTGAGAACATCACCGGTCCCGACTCTGTCGTGTTCCACGCCGGCACCGCCGTGAAGGAGGGACGCACCGTGACGGCCGGCGGCCGTGTCATCGCGGTTTCCTCCTATGGTGAATCTCAGGCAGAGGCGCTTCATAAAAGCATGACCGAGGCTCAGAAGATACAGTTCGAGGGACGTTATTTCCGCCGCGACATCGGCCAGGATTTGCTCTCCGGCCTCTAAACTTTCTCCCCGGCGTGAACGTTTTCATCACGATATTACTGCTCTGCCTGTCGACGATTGGCAATGCGCACTTCATGCTGGCGCTCTTCACGGGTGTCTCCATGCTGTTGGCGCAACGTTCGCTCTACGCCTGCTATAAGGCAGAGCAGCCTGTCGTGCCCGTCTTTCACGCCTTCTTCTTCCTCAGTCTCTCTGCCGTACTCACACCCTGGATGCTGTTGCTCATCCCGTTTTTCCTTTGGCACACGGGCGTCCTGATGCGCTGCCTCACGTGGCGTGTCTTTTGGGCCGGTGTCTGCGGTCTCTCGGTGCCCTACGTCTTCATGACGCTGCTGAGCCTGCTGCTGGACAATACGGAATATTTCGACTCCCTTCACACGGCTTTCACCACGCGCCCCTGGCTCTATGTGGTCTTCATTGCCGCCTATCCGATGCATATCTTAGTGGACTATTTCGGCCGCTTCTCTGTGTGGCAGTGGATTCCGTGGGGCATCATCAGTCTTTTGGGCGCCTTCTGCATCCGGCATTTCCTTCACACCCGTCACCGCAGCATGATACAGCAGCGGCTTGAAGCCTACATCGCCATACACAACAGTGTGGCGCTTTGGGGACTGATATTCATCTTCCCCCAGTTTTACCATTCACTCATCGGGGGGCTTGCCGCGTGCCTCTCGCCCCTGGTTATCCGTTTCGCCGAACAATGCAGGAACTCATAGACTTTCTCTCCCTATACGGCTACTGGGGCATGACGCTGGCGGGCTTCCTGGCAGGCAGCGTGTTCCCCTTCTCCAGCGAGGCGGTGCTGGTGGCGCTGCAACTGGCGGGCCTTGAGCCCTGGCCTCTGCTGCTATCGGCCACGGCGGGCAACGCCGCCGGCAGCATGTTCAACTACGGCCTCGGCCGTCTGGGCCGCATGGAGTGGATTGAGCGCTACGCCCATGTGCGGCAGGAACGTGTGGAACGCACCCGCCGATGGCTTCAGGGCCACGGCGCCTGGGTGGGCGCCCTGTGCTTCCTGCCCGTGTTCGGCAGCGTGCTCTCCGTCACCCTCGGCCTCATGCGGGCCAATCCCTATATCACGGCCACGGCCATCACCGCCGGCAAGGCCGCTCGCTATGCGATTATAATATTTGTTGTTTCTGCGATATGAAAAACTTCAGACTCATCGACAACCTCATGGGGTGGTTGACCTTCGCTGTGGCAGCCTTTACCTACTGCTCCACGGTGGAGCCCACGGCAAGTTTCTGGGACTGCCCCGAGTTCATCACGACAGCCTTCAAGCTGGAAGTCGGTCACCCGCCCGGGGCCCCCTTCTTCATGCTCACGGGCAACCTCTTCACCCAGTTTGTCAACGACCCGACGCTGGTGGCCTACATGGTCAACATCATGAGCGCCCTCTTCTCGGCGCTCTGCATCCTGTTCCTCTTCTGGAGCATCAGCCATCTGGCGCGCAAACTGGTGGGTGACGGCGGTCAGGTGACAACGCTCACGCAATGTATCACCATCGAAGCTTCCGCGCTCACGGGCGCCCTCATCTACTGCTTCTCAGACACCTTCTGGTTCTCGGCCGTCGAGGGTGAGGTTTATGCCTACTCCTCCCTGTTCACGGCCATCGTGTTCTGGGTGATGCTCAAGTGGGAGGACCACGCCGACGAACCCGGCTCCGACCGCTACCTCATCCTCATCGCCTACCTCACGGGCCTCTCCATCGGTGTGCATCTGCTCAACCTGCTCTGCCTGCCGGCCCTCGTGCTCATCTTCTACTATAAGAAGACGCGCGAAGCCACGCTCAAGGGCAGCCTCATCGCCCTGGCCATCAGTTTCCTGCTGGTGGCTGCCGTGCTCTACGGCGTGGTGCCCGGCATCGTGAAAGTGGGCGGCTGGTTTGAACTGCTCTTCGTCAACACGCTCGACTGTCCCTTCAACACCGGTCTGGTGGTCTATATCGCCCTGCTCACGGCCGTCATCCTGTGGGCCATCTGGGAGACGCATCAGGAAAAGAGCCGCCTGCGCATGAACCTCTCCTACCTCCTTTCTGTGGGTCTCTTGGGCATTCCCTTCTACAGCCACGGACTCACCAGCGTGGTGGTCGGCATCATCGTGCTGGGGCTGCTCTATCTGCTGCTCAACCGCCGCGACGACAACAACCGCCATTGGGTCACCACCCGCATCATGAACACTTCGCTGCTCTGCATGCTCATGCTCATGATGGGCTATTCGTCCTACGCCGTCATCGTGATTCGCTCCACGGCCAACACGCCGATGGACCAGAACTCTCCCGAGGACATCTTCACGCTGGGTCAGTATCTGGGCCGCGAGCAATACGGCGACCGTCCGCTCTTCTACGGACAGGCCTACAACTCCCAGGTGGAGCTGCGCCCCGACGGCAACTACTGCGTGCCCGTCTCCACCAAGGGCGCTCCCGTTTATCAGCGCAAGGAGAAGAAGTCTCCCGACGAGCCCGACCGCTACGAGATACAACGCTACAACATCGAATACGTTTACGGGCAGAACATGCTCTTCCCCCGCATGTACTCCGACCGCCACGCTCAGGCCTATGAAGACTGGCTCGGCGGCGTGAAGGGCTACGAGGTGCCTTTCGACCGCTGCGGCGAGAAGGTCACGGTGAAGATGCCCACACAGTTGGAGAACCTGCGCTTCTTCATCTCCTATCAGCTCAACTTCATGTATTGGCGCTACTTCATGTGGAATTTTGCCGGCCGCCAGAACGACCTTCAGGGCAACGGCGAGCCCGAGCACGGCAACTGGCTCACGGGCATTCCCTTCATCGACAACCTGCGCCTGGGCGACCAGTCACTGCTGCCCTCCGAACTTAAAAACAACAAGGGGCACAACGTCTTCTACTGCCTGCCCCTTCTGCTCGGCCTCATCGGCTTCTTCTGGCAGGTGTACCGCAAGGACCGCCGCCCCTCCGGCGCCGGCGACGTGACCGAGGGCGTGAAGCAGTTTTGGGTGGTGTTCTTCCTCTTCTTCATGACGGGCCTGGCCATCGTCATCTACCTCAACCAGACACCCATGCAACCGCGTGAGCGCGACTACGCCTACGCCGGCTCTTTCTACGCCTTTGCCATCTGGTGCGGACTGGGTGTGGCAGGCCTCGTCGAGATGCTCTCACAGGCACTGAAGAAGGAGCGCCTCGCCGCCCTGCTGGGGTGTCTGTGCGTGCTCGTGCCGCTGCAGATGGCCTCGCAGACCTGGGACGACCACGACCGCTCCGGCCGCTACACCTGCCGCGACTTCGGCCAGAACTATCTCATGTCTCTGCCCGAGAGCGGCCATCCCATCATCTTCACCAACGGCGACAACGACACCTTCCCCCTCTGGTATTGTCAGGAGACGGAGGGCATCCGCACCGACGCGCGCGTGTGCAACCTTTCTTATCTGCAGACCGACTGGTATATCGACCAGATGAAGCGCCCGGCCTACGACTCGCCCTCGGTGCCCATCTCATGGAAGCGTATTGACTACGTCAGCGGCACCCGTGAGGGCATCCCCGTGCGTCCGGGCCTGTTGGAACAGGTGCTGGACTACTATAAGGACGATCCAGAAACGCTGCGCGCCCTGGTGGGCGACAACCCCTACGAGCTCTCCAACGTCATCAGCCACTGGATTCTCAGCGACGATCCCGACATGCAGGTGTTCCCCACCGACAGCATGGTCATCACGGTGGACAAGGACGCCGTGCGCCGCAGCGGCATGATGATGGCGGGCGACTCCATCCCCGACGTGATGCCGATTTCGCTCAAGGGCAGACGCGCCGTCTATAAGAGCGAGATGATGATTTACGAGATGCTCGCCCGCTGCAACTGGGAGCGCCCCATCTACGTGGCACTCACCGTGGGCAGCGACAACTACGGCCACCTCGGACGCAACTTCGTGCAGGAGGGCCTGGCCAACCGCATCACCCCCTGGGACACCGAAGAGAGCGGCCGCGACATCGATGTGGACCGCATGTATGACAACCTCATGCACAAGTTCCGCTTCGGCGGCATCGACCGTCCGGGCATCTATCTCGACGAGACCGTCATGCGTATGTGCTGGACCCACCGCCGCCTCTTCGCCACGCTGGCCGAGGCGCTTGTGGCCCGGGGCGACACGGTGCGCGCCCTCGAGGTGGTGCGCAAGGCCGAGGAGGCCGTGCCCGCCGTCAACGTGCCCCACAACTACAACAGCGGCTCCATTGAGTTGGCCAGCGTGTGGGCCCTCGCCGGTGAGGCCGAGACAGCCGACCGCATCTGCTGTGCAGTGGCCACATCGTGCGCAGAGTATCTGGAGTGGTACGCCCACATGTCACCCCACATGCAGAAACTTTCTTCGCGCGACATCATGGTATCGCTCTATTATTTCGACCGTGCACTTGACGTGATGATGATCTACGGCGGCTCCCGACTGAACGCCTTCGACGAGAAACTTTCCTACTATAACCGGCTCTTCCAGGCGCTCTACTGATGATCATCGAACAACCGGCCCGCTTCCTGCGCTGGCTCTACCCCCACGCCCTCTGGCGTATGGACCCCTCGGAGAAGGCGGTGTATCTCACCTTCGACGACGGGCCCATCCCCGAGGCGACGCCCTTTGTGCTCGACGTGCTCGACGAGATGGGCGTCAAGGCCACCTTCTTCATGGTGGGCGACAACGTGCGCAAGTATCCCGAGCTCTATCTGGAGGTGCTTCGCCGGGGACATCATGTGGGCAACCACACCTTCAACCACATCGGAGGCATCAAATGGCTCTCGTGGAAGTATCTGGCCAACGTCTATCGCTGCGACCGCCTCTTCAAGACGCTCACGCCGCGCCGCAACGTCAACCTCTTCCGCCCGCCGCACGGCTATATGGGCCTGGTGCAGTATCGCACGCTGCGCTATTCGGGTTACACGGTGGTGATGTGGGACCTGGTCACGCGCGACTATTCCCGCCTGCTCTCTGCCGACGATGTGCTGGCCAATGTGAAGCGCTACGCCCGTCCGGGCTCCATCATCACGTTTCACGACTCGCTCAAGAGCATCGACAAACTGCACGTGATGCTGCGCTCTGCGCTCCAATGGCTAAAAGATGAGGGCTACGAGTTCCGGTTGTTATAAAAATTTGGCGAAAAGTTTGCCTGTTTCACAACTTTTACCTAACTTTGCATAAGTGAATTATTCTTTTTCTAACTTTTAAAACACAAGAAACTATGAAAAAGTATTTTGCTGAGTGTTTCGGCACCTTCGTGCTGACTTTCCTGGGTTGCGGCGCTGCCGTGAGCCTGAACTGCGGCGCTGACACCGCTTCCGTTGTGGGCACCGCCGTTGCCTTCGGCCTTGCCGTTGTGGCTATGGCCTACACCATCGGCGGCATCTCCGGCTGCCACATCAATCCCGCCATCACGCTGGGCGTGTGCCTGAGCGGCCGCATGAGCGCCAAGGATGCCTGCGGCTACATGGTGTTCCAGGTCGTCGGCGCCATCCTGGCCGCCGCCGTGCTCTACTGCCTGGTGTCGCTCGACCCTGAACTGGCTCTGGGCACCAAGACGGGCGCCAACACCTGCGCCTCTGAGAATGTGTGGAACGGCTTCGTGGCCGAACTCGTCCTCACCTACATCTTCGTGATGGTTGTGCTGGGCGCCACCTCCAAGACCAACGGCGCCACCAACAACTTCGCCGGCCTGGCCATCGGCCTCTCGCTGATTCTCATCCATCTGGTGGGCATCCACTACACGGGCACCAGCGTCAACCCCGCCCGCTCCATCGGCCCCGCCCTCTTTGAAGGCGGCAAGGCCCTGCAGCAGCTTTGGGTGTTCATCTGCGCTCCCCTCTGCGGCGGCGCCCTGGCCGCCCTGTGCTGGAAGATGATTAGCGGCGAGTGCTGCTGCTGTCAGAGCTGCGAGAAGTAAAGCACCCGCGGCACCACGCTTAAACCCCGTTCTCCCGGCTAAAACGACGATTTTGGCGGAGAACGGGGCTTTTTTTGCATTTTTTGGGGCGGAAGCATTGCAGTTTCAAAAAACTTTTCGTACATTTGCGCCCGCATTCAGCGGAATGCATCGGCTTTATCCGCCGCACTATGGGGTTGACTGGATTTGACAGCAGACCGATGGTCGGTGTAAGCACGCAGAGAGTTGGAGGCCGCTCTCTATAATCCAAGACTTCCGAAAATTTATCTGGCGAACGTAACTACGCTCTCGCTGCCTAACCGAAGCACAGTAGGTTACCGGCTTAATCTCGGCACCAGGTGCTGAGACGAGATGTCACCCCGGGACTCCCCGCTCCGAAGCACCCGGACTCTGTGGCACAGCAAAATCGGAGCTGGTCGCACGGGGCCTCGACCCTGCGGCGAGACTTTAGAGGCTAAGGCGTCACTCGGTGGTCCGGGTCTTGGCGACGCACGAAAACCGAAGGCCGGAATAAGCGTGTAGAAAGCTCCGGGTATCTCTGTTTGGACGAGGGTTCGATTCCCTCCAGCTCCACAGACAACAAAGAAAGCCTCGCCGTTTCCGGCGGGGCTTTTCTTTTCGGCTTCTGGCAGCCGGCCTTTGGGGGAGAAGGCGGGGAAGCGGTCAGTTTCCCGTGCGGATGTATTGCAGGGCACGGTCGAGCTGGTTGTCGCGACCGGTGGCGGTGTAGGCCGCCTCGTCGAGCGCCACCTCAATGTCGGGCTCCACGCCGATGCCTTCATACGACTTGCCTTCGGGCGTGAATGAGCAGCAGGTGGGCAAATAGACATAGACGGGCGTCTCGTGGGCCACGCCGATGTGGCTGGCATAGTTCTCGCTGTAGGTATCTTCGTCCTGCAGCGCACACACGCCGCCCCAGGTGCGCGTGCCTATCACACGGGCGGCGGGCATCCGTTTGGCCATCAGCGCGCTCATTTCCGACATGCTGACGGAGTGGCAGTTGGTCAGCACAGCAACGCGCTCCGTCACCACGGCATGCTCGCCCTTATAGGTGTCGGCAGCCATGGGCATCATGGGCGAATAGTCGTAGCGGCCCGTGCCGCGCTTGAAGCGGCACTTGGCAAACTCGATGCTGCCCGCGGGCAGCAGGGCGCCTATCACGTATTGGGCGTCGTCCAGTAATCCGCCTCCGTTGTTGCGCAGGTCGATAATCACGCCGCCCAGCCGGCCGGAGCCCTTCAGCTGCTGTATCGTGTTGAACCACGCCGTCCATGCCTCGCGCACGCTCTCTATGAGGGCCACGTCGCCCGGAGTGGTTTGGGCGAAAGTCTCGGCAGCGGCTTCCCGATTGAGAAACGGAGAAAGACCGAATTTGTTGAATCTCAGGTAGGCGATGTTGCCCTGAAAGAGGATGTACTGCACTCTGAGGTAATTATTCTCATACAATTGCGGCGTATAGAGCTGCAGCCCGGGCACATTCAGGAAGGCGTATTTCATGCACAGGTCATTGTTTGCCGTTATCATCTCCGCATCGGATTCCATCTCTTCGATTTTTCCCAGTTCCTGCCGCAGTTCCTTCAGGCTCTTCAGGTTGAAGAGGTCCAGCTCCGTGGGTGCGGCCTTGCTCTCCAGTGCGCTGATTTGTGCCGTCAGCCACTCGCTGCTCTCGCCATAGAGCAGGCTGTACAATGCTGCGGCGGCCGTCATCTCCCCGGTTCTTTCCTCGATGATATCGGCGTCATAGGCCGTCTCCGACACGTTCTGCGTCTGCGTGTTGAAGTCGCTGCGCGTAACGTTGCGCAACTTGGAAGGATTAACCGACACGTAGTTTTTGGTGCGATAGTTGTAGAGGTCGGCAGACAGATGTCCGTCGTGGAGCGGACGCAGCACGCCTTCCATGAGGGCTCTGAGGTCGTCGTCGCTCACGTTCTCCTGCCGGTCGAGCGCCTCGAATTTCGGCAGATATTGGTCATAGACGGCATCCCAATCCAAGCCATAGACGTCCTTCTCCACGTCCCAGATGCCGTAGTTCTGGCTGAGCCCGTTCCAAAGTATTTGGAACTGTGCGGCAAAACTGCCTTTCGCCTTGTCGAATAGGTTGTTGTCCCTGTAGCCGTAGGGGAGCAGTTCGTCGCTGTCCTGCCGGCACGAGACCGCAGTCAGCATCACCATGGCCGCAAGCGCCAGCGTGTATATCCTGTTCATCGTTCTTTTCATCGTCTTCATTGTTATCGGTTATTCCGGTGGTTGTCCTTACTTCTTTTTACCGCTGAAATAGTAGTTCACGCCGCACTGCAGGGCGGTCGTGGTGTTGTAGCGGTAGTCCTTCACGTGTTCCGAGACCTGCTTCACGGTGCTGGTGGTGCTGTAGTAGCAGCGCACCTCCAGCTGGGCGCCCCAGTGCTCTGCGAAGCGGTATTCCACGCCGACGCCGCCCACGAGACCGCAGTCCCATCGCTTGTCGCGCTCGCTGTAGAAGTCCACGCTCCCGTCTGAGCTATAGGTGTGCGTCCAGAAGGTGTTGGTGTCCACGGCGTCTCTGTGGCTGCTCATCCAGTAGGCGCCATAGACGCCGAGGTTGCAGAATCCGCGCCACTTCGTGCCGCCGAAGCTGAAGCTGGCCATGACGGGCAGCTGGAGGTAGTTGTTGGCGATTTTGTAGTCCATCTTCACGAGGCTGCGCTCCACGCGGTAGTTTTTCTGCGTCCAGTTGAGGTCGGCGCGCACGCCGAGCCAACTGAAGAAGTTATACTGCCCGGTGACGCCGGCGGTGACGCCCCAGCGGTCGCGGTAGCTATAGTCGTTGAGATACTGTCTGTCGATGCTGTAGTGGTTGTGGTCGGCGCCCACGGTGGCCCCCACCCTCCACTGCGCATGAGCCGCAAGCCCCAGGGAGAGCATCAGGGCCAGCATCAGAGTCTTTCTTTTCATTCTTTGCATTATTTTTGGTGAATCGTATCGTGTTGTCCTTGTTGGCGGGCGGTCCCGTCAACAGCACAAAGTTACAGATTTTTTTCAGTTTCCTTAACATTTTCACGTCCTTTATTTCCACATCAGCCGCATTTTTTCCGTTTTTGTGCCGCAACCGGAGATTTTCTGCCGGAGAACCCGTCAGCCCATTGCCGATTCTGCTACCGAGTTTTTTTACGCCCTAACTAGAGAAATTTTGCGCGCCAGTTAGAAAACCGGTTTTCTCTAGTTAGAGCCCCCTTGGATTTTGGACAGTCTGAGTACCCTCAAACGGGAATTGCGTTCACTTCGTTCTGCAGTTTCGCAGGCGCTGTGCAGGCGCTGCGCAGGGGAACAGGTCTGTGAGAGCAAAGTTTTATTGCACTTTTATGTCTAAAACACCTCGATTCGGTGTTGCTGGCTGAATTTCCGGAAGGCTGTGACGAACGCTTTTGAGGCTGAACGATGCTCAAAATGCTGTTTCGCGTATGCTTTTTAGGCCTGAAACGGCCTTTTATTGAGACTAATTGTCCTGCATTTGAGGGTAAAAGCGAGAAACCGTGCTCTTGACAGGACAACGTATCTTGCTGTGTTTTTGGATTTTAGAGGACGCACCACATGTGAACTATATCAAATATCAGTATATCAGTTTTATTTTTGAATACCCTCATTCTTTCATTTCTCATATACATATGTATTATATATTATTATATATTAATTAGTTATATATATAAGTATAGAGATTTTTGGAATAGTAGGGTATCTAATTTTAAACTGATATACTGATATACTGATATAACTTCTCTCTCCAAAGCCTTCTCTTCCCTCTTCCTTCTTCCTTCTTACATCTTACTTCATTTTGAACATTACGAGTAAGCGAGAGCAGAGACAAGCTTGTTTGATCTCTGCCGAGCGTGAGTAATGTCTGCGGCGAATAGCCGCGAACAGTCTGACGACAGTTTGGGAACAGTCTGAGGACCCTCAACGGACATAACGGACAAGCGTTAATTGTGTCCGTTCGTTGTTGCAAAAAGGCCGTCAAAAAACCTGAGTTAACTCAAACGATCGATCGGGTTAACTCACACGATGAATCGAGTTAACTCACGCGATTTTGGGAGTTAATTCGTGGAGCTGCACCCCATAGCTATTTTTCCGGATAACTATAAAAAAAGTTTTGGATAACTATGCAGTAAAATCTGGAAGGGCCAAAAGAAAAGCGCCCGCAGTTTATGTCTGCAGGCGCGAGGTATATTTGTGAGAAGTTCAGACCGCTATTAGCTCCTGCCCTATTTCACGCACGGTATCCATAATCAGCGTAACTCTCGCATCGCTGGGATTTTTCTTACCGCTGATATACTGTGCCATCAGGCTTTGAGAGATGCCTGCGCGTCGCGCAATGGCAGAAACATTCAGCTCCGGATGTGCCATGAACAACTTATAGAGAGCCGTCGTCTCTTTTTTCTCGAAGAAACCCTCAAAGCTCAGGTCTTCATCAATGTCCTCCCAATGAATGCCGTATTCGTCAGCTTCATAGTTCTCCCTTTGCTCTTTTGTCGCATATTTAAGCCTTGGATAATTAGAGAACTTCTCGCATGCTTCTTTTCCGTTTTCAGTCCTAATCCAAACGGCTTCTTCTGTCAACCAAATCTTCTCAATCTTCTCCATAGCAACCTCCATTTCTTATCCTCTTTTCCACAAAAATAGGTAATTAATTTATTACCTCCAAATAATTTTGCAACTATTTTACGTTTTCGTTGCAAAAAGATAAATTAGATTTCCAAATTCACCAATACCGCCCCGAAAAACCTGAGTTAACTCAAACGATTTGAAGTGCACCCCAAAAGTTGGACAAAAAACTTTTGGGGTGCACTTCAAAGATTGATAGGTTATCCCCAATACCTCCGAAACGTAAGCGAAGTAGATTGCTCACGCTTCTTTTATTCCCCTCTCCTTAAATAAATAATTAATAGAGGTTGCGCCCGACACAAACATAGGGTAAAAGATTATGAAAAAGTTTATATTATTGTTGTTTGTTGCCTGCCTTCCGATAATTGGCTTTACACAGAAACCTCTATCATTCTCTGTCGTAATCAATAAGGACGGGGTTGATGCACAGACTCTTTATGATTTGACCAAAAACTGGATGGCTCAAACTTTTAGAGACTCCAATACATTCTTAGAACAATCTGGTGATGAGATTAGCGGAAGAGGAAGAATGACCTTCTCTACAAATATGCAGTATTCCAGCATTAAGGGATTTCTTGAATATTCTGTGAATGTGCAGTTTAAGGAGGGAAAACTGAGATTTACTTTGGGAAACTTTACTCATGTTCCCGGAATTATCGCTCATTTTAACAACGACATAGGCATTCTTGTAGATAGTTTACCCGAAAAATTAGATGATATGGGAATAACCGGCGTAAACAGAAAAGCCTGCTATAAATATTATTTCAAACGTGGAACACCTTTATGCAAAGCCGAATTTGAAAAGCTGTCTGCAAACTTGGAATTATTTATTGATAACCGCAATTCATCCAAAGAAGATTGGTAATCATAATATAAAATACGAAATAAACGCCCCACGTGAAAGAATGTTGGGGCGTTTGCAGTTAATGGTGTTATTTTATTTTTTATACTCCTACAATTTTTCGGCGAATCATACTTCTTTTAGGATTCTTTTTAGTACATTTGCAAAAGATTCCATTCAAATGTGGAACCACATGCATATTGGCAATGAATTAACGTACGCAGTTTCCTCTTGTCCCCGAAACGTGTTAAACCGACAATATACAAATAACATATAGTAACTATGACTCGAAAGGAAATCATAGATAGGTTGGAGAGTGTTGAGAGGGAGGTGAAGGAGATTCGGGAGTACCTTTCTCAGAATGATAGTGAACAGGTGACTCCTGTAGGATTTTCTTTACCATTGGAATCTGACTTCAAGGTTGGATATACGTTAGAAGATTTGTACAGGGAGTTTGGGAAAAAGAAATCTTTGGCGTACCGATTAAAGTCGGCTCTCAAAAAGCAGAACATCAAAACTTTGGAGGAATTTCTGTCACTCACTCCAGGCGAACTGTTGGATTTGGAAGGTGTTGGTTACGACACTTTGCTTCGCACAAAAAAGACTTTGAGTAAGTTGGGAATTGATTGGTGAATTAAAGTTAATAGGTTATAACCATCAGTTTCAACTAGTAGCAAATCTCCTAAATTATATTATTATGTGGTACGAAAAAGACCCTAAAATAATGGATGCACATCTATTAGAAGGAATAGAAACAGGCCTTTTATTTAATCATAAGTATCTGCAACCTATCACCCCTTCCAAAAGGCAGTTCAAACGAGATTTTGTTGTTGAACGCAAAGATTCATTCGATATTGCAGGAATAGATTTCCACTATTATCGTAACGACCTGTATCTTTTGGGCGACAAATATTATAATGGTCAAGTGCTGGATTTAGAATATGAACCATGGAATGAGTATGACCCCAACGCCATCGTTATCCGCATGCTTGGTCGTAAACTTGGTTACATAAGACGATATGACACAGAAACCGTAAGTTGGATTATGACTTGTAGTAAGCACTATTGGGCAACTCTTGACTGTTCATGCATGGGTTTTGAAAGAGTCAACATATCATATTTGCAGGAATTTCATAACACATACACACTTCCATATCAAACTGATTTGATATTATCAACTATTTGTTCCAACGAACAGTATAAAAGAAATTCAGATTTTATAAAGCGGAATATCGGCCATACCGTAACATTCGATACATTTGGGGAGCTTTACAAAAAGAATCAAGTTGCAATTCGTACTGACATGAATTCTGTTATTGGATACATAGATGATGCGTTTATCGCTAACCAATACTGGAGAATACCAATTGCAGGTTTTATTGAAGATGTTGCTAGTGATGATCAGTCAATGAAACTGGAAATAAAACTAAGACTTCTCATGGAGAAGAGCGTCATCAATAAAAACTATTTGAAGTCCATCAAAGCTCTTAAGAAATTCTTTGGTTCCTTTAACGATGCTGGTTCATACAGCATAGAATGGACGGATTTGGTGAAGGTTGTACCACGCAAGTCACGTTCTGTGTCTGCGTATGAGCCTTTAATGAAATACTTGAAGGAGAACCATGCTATTCAATTGACAATAATAAATGCCCCCAAAGAAGTGGATAAAGTCAGGTATTCCAGCGAACAAGAATCTACTACATCTGACGCTGTAGTTGTTAAGCAGGTTTCGGCTGCAGACAAGCAGAGTGATACTTCAAATACCAATTCAACGAATCTAACAAAATCAACGAAACGTTCTTTAACGTCAATCTCCGAATTCTTCCCTTTGTGGGGAATTACAATAGGAAAAACCACATGGGAACAAGCAGAAGAAAAGGGGTATAAAGTTGAAGTGTGGGAAAAAGGTCCGTGGCGAGTTATGAGTGTTGGCGTTTTTGACTTTTGGGACCATAAAGGAAATGGAGTTTTTTCTTCTGCTTGCCTATCACAGAGTAGTTACTATTTCCCTCCCAAATGGAAATCAAAAGGCTTTTCGTGGAATCATTCGTATGATGATTGGATGAAAGTTTTCAAGGAATTGGGTTATGATATTACAGTAAAGAATCATCCAAGCATAAAGGAGTTTAGTGGACGTAACACATTGAGTGCTTCCTTTGATGCACTCTCACCTGATGGCCTTTTGCTGTTTACCTTGACTTTTGACTATGGGGAAAATGGATACTTAACATCTTCGCCTAAAACGCTGCATTTTATCAATGTGACTTATAATGGATAGCGATTTATATACGGTCAAGTTAGAACCCATACAGTAATAGTAGCAATAGAATAGAAAGAATACCATTATGAATAATAAATTAGATTTTCGAACGAAGCATGTGTATGTCTGTATAGACAAATATGAGGCGCATTCATTTGATTATAAAGGTTGGATTATATCAGATGATTATGAGGTAAATGAAAGAAGTCCTCGCCATTCTCAGTATTCAATATGTATAACATCACCAAGCATTTCAAATCAAGACGAATTGGCTGATTATAGCTTCCTGGGACAGAAAATTGCAAATACAATTACAGAGTTGATTCCAATTAGTGGCTTGCCATCGCTGAATAGTCCCCGATTTGTAAGCTTTAATAATAATCAGGCAATTGCAGATTACAGTTCTTCACCAAACGGATGGACTTCAAATTACGAATCTATTTTGTCATCATTAGAAACAGAAAATGACAAAAAAACCAAATTAACCGTTACGATGCAAGGCTTTATTCATACTTCAATGTTAGAGCAATCTCCTTTATACGACATACAGCATATGATGGAACATTATGATGATGCAGAAGACCCCATAAAGTTCTTGTTGTTTCTGAATATTTCTATTTTATCTGCTAACAATATAAATGTATTTATGCTGATTGGGAAGGCTTTGGAAATTGTTGAGGCAATATATCCTTACCATGGAAAAGAGAAAGATGACAAACGCATTGAGACCTTTTTCCCTGAATTGTCTAAAATATTTGGCGGAAATACCATAAAAACATTGTGCCATTGGTGCAATGAACGTAAAGAAACAAGACACTACATCAAATTCAAACAAGAAAGATTGCCACACGAACCGTTAAGTAAAGAGGAGAGGATTGTACTTTACAGGTGTTCCAATAGCTTAATCATAAATGTTATTAGGAATGCATTCGGGCTACCTCATCTGTTTGTTGAATCTGAGTGAGATGATACAATGTGATTGACCTTCTATTATGCGGCAATGATAGCCGCCTCTCTATTCTTTTTTCCGCTTAGGCTTTATAGGTTTATCCTCAAACAACTCGTCGAGCAGTCCTTCCTTCCGTAGCCTCTCATAGGCTCTGTGGTATTCCCTACGGAACTCCACCTTCGTCTTACAATAACGGGCGGCATTGGCGCAAGCCTCCAACGTCCACTTGCATTTAGGCTTGGGCTTCGTCGGGTAATATTCAGCCAGAAGCCCTGTCGCCTTCACAATTCTGTATGCCTGACAATATCTTTTATTGAATATCTCTCTTGTTTCACATTCGGGTATCACAGTAATGGCTTTTTCCAAAGTCCAATAGCCGGGCTGTTTCTTCCGTCGCTTCAGGCCAGAGCAATACTGACTGAATTGTCGTCTGTGGCAAAGCTCCTCGTACAGCTCCGGTTCGCCGTCTTTGAAATCTTCCACGTATTCATATCGGCTGACGATGGTTCGGATGGCTTTTTCCTTATGCTGCTTTCCGACATTACCACCCAATCCACCGCCGCGCTGTCTATTCAGCATCTTCCATCCGTCAGCTTGATACTTGCGGATATATTCGTCTTCCACCTTTGCAGCAGTGACAGCATCGAGCCAGTCGGTCAGCTCCTTGTACTCGTAACTTGCGCCAGTCTCCCTGCTGTGTCGAAGCACGGGTGAGAGTTTCTTGTGGGTGTATTTGTGCAGGTGCTCATTCTTTCGCCGCTTCACATCGTCTGTCAGTCCAACGTATGCATAGCCGTCGGCAAACAGATAGACGTACACAAGGCGCTTGTTCCAATTATTTTCGGCTTCCATATGACCACAAATATCGTCCAGCCATCCTTCACTGAATGCGCGATTATAGGCACTCCTGTTCCCTTGCTGAAAATCGCTTCTCGTCTTGTACCCTAGGGCGATGACGTGGCAATAGCCTTTGGAGTAAAAACCCTTGGGACGACGCAGTTCGTCCATTTGGCAGCAAACATCATCTAAGATGCCACGCCTGTAGGCAGCAAGATATGCACCACCGTCTTTCTTGTGAAACTCGTTTCTTGTCTTGTATTTTCGTGCTATGCTTCTTAACTCCTCCTCGGTATAGGTTTCCGGCTTGTTACGCTTCATGTGACCACAGAGTTCGTCAACCTTTCCGCGACGCACAATAGCGAAATATGGTTGCCTATGTTCCTTCCTGAACAGAGTCAAATCGTTATATCCACGGGCGAGTTCAGCAAGTTCTTCGTTGGTGTAGTCGTCTCTCATGTTTCGCTTCATGTGCCCACATAGTTCATCAACCTTTCCACGTCGCACAATAGCGGCATAAACTGCTTTCTGCTCTTTTCTGAATAAAGTCAGGTCATTGTATGCACTGGCAATAGCCGCCAGTTCTTCATCTGTGTAAGGCACTACACTGCGTCTCATGTGGCCGCATAGCTCGACGAGCAAGCCCCTTCTGAAAATAGCGTCATAAGCCTTAGGCTGCTCTGCTAAAAACACGGCTGCCTCGTGATACTGGTCGGTTATTGCTTTCAGTTCTTCATAAGTGTATCGTTTTGCCAGTCCTCGCTTCATGTGTCCGCACAGCTTGTCGCGCAAGCCTCTTTCCACGATGGCATCATAAGCCTGTGGTTGCTCTTTCCTGAATACAGGCAATTCGTGATACTGGCTGGCTATTGCCGCCAATTCTTCAACAGTCCACGGCTTTGGTCGGCCTCGCTTCATGTGGGCGCACAACTTATCTATCAACCCCCTTCCCCTAATGGCATCATAAGCCTTGTGCTGCTCTTTTCTGAATACAGGCAATTCGTGATACAAGCTGGCTATCTCCGCCAACTCTTCAATGGTGTATATTTTCCTTGCCATAGTCTTATCTGTTTTAATCCGTCAAACGAATTGCTTTTCAGGTTCTCTTCATTGCAGCAAAAGATGATATCATCATGTGTGTAGTCGATGTCATCGTCCTCGTCGAGTTCCAGTTGGCACAGTTCGCAGATGGCTATATCACGCGGAGCCATTCTGTTGACTTCGGGATGGCCTTGATACTTGAAGTAGTCGTGCATCCGCTGGAGCTTCTTCTTCTCCAAGGCTATGAGGAAGGCATAATCCCAGTCTTGGTCACGGGCCAGCAGCCGCTTGTAGGCATGTATGGGGCTTCTCTTCTTCATGTTTCTTGCTTAATTGGCAACAAAAATACAACTTTTTCTTCAATCCCCAAATTTCCAAACACTTTTTTCAGAAAAATGTATGGAATACCCCTTTCGTTGTACAGATTTCAAAAAACAGATGATGAGACGAGTGAGACGAACAATGTCGTTCCCTAAAAAAGTTGAATGGTTTTTAACTTTATCCCTGTCTTAGGTTGAATGCTTTTTCCATGGTTTTACTCCTATCCCTGAGAAAAGTTGAATCATTCTCTCT
>CADAVI010000010.1:0-25845 GCA_902791295.1 uncultured Bacteroidales bacterium
CGAGCCCGACTTCAACACCCCCGACCACATCAAGCAGGCCGCCATCAAGGCCGTGGAGGACAACTGGAGCCGCTACAGCCCCGTGCCCGGCTATCCCGAACTGAAGCAGGCCATCGTCAACAAACTGAAAAACGAGAACGGCCTCGACTACACCCCCGCCCAGATACTCTGCAGCAACGGCGCCAAGCAGTCGGTCTGCAACACCATCATGGCGCTGGTCAACGCCGGCGACGAAGTCATCATCCCCGCCCCCTACTGGGTCAGCTATCCCCAGATGGTACTCCTGGCCGAGGGCACGCCCGTCTATGTGGAGTGCGGCATCGAGCAGAATTTCAAGATGACGCCCGAGCAGTTGGAGCAGGCCATCACGCCCAAGACACGCGCCCTCATCCTCTGCTCACCCTCCAACCCCACCGGCAGTGTCTATTCCAAGAACGAGCTGGAGGCGCTGAAGAACGTGCTGCTCAAGCACCCCCGCGTCATCGTCATCGCCGACGAAATTTATGAGCACATCAACTACGTGGGCGCCCACGCCTCAATGGCCCAGTTCCCCGACATCAAAGAGCGCGTGGTCATCATCAACGGCGTCTCCAAGGCTTATGCCATGACCGGCTGGCGCATAGGCTTTATCGCCGCCCCCGACTGGATTGTCAAGGGCTGCAACAAGCTTCAGGGCCAGTACACCTCCGGCCCCTGCTCCGTGTCGCAGAAGGCTGCCGAGGCCGCTTTTGCCGGTCCGCAGCAATGCGTTGAGGACATGCGCCTGGCCTTTGAGCGCCGCAAGAACCTCATCGTCTCTCTGGCGCGCGAGATTCCCGGTCTGGAGGTCAACGAGCCCGAAGGCGCCTTCTATCTGTTCCCCAAGTGCAGCAGTTTCTTCGGCAAGAGCGCCGACGGCCGCACCATCCAGAGCAGCACCGACCTGGCCATGTATCTCCTGGAGGTAGGCCATGTGGCCACTGTGGGCGGCGACGCCTTCGGCAGCCCCGAGTGCTTCCGCATGAGCTACGCCACGAGCGACGACAACATCCGCGAAGCCCTGCGCCGCATCAAGGAGTGCCTGGCCCGCCTGGCCTGAGGATGAACAACAAAGAGCCCGGCCTCCTGAGGAGGTCGGGCTTTCTTTTTTTTTCTGTTTTTCTCTTAGAGAGAGATGGCGCCGGAGGGGCAAGCGTCGGCACAAGTGCCGCACTCGGTGCACTGATCGGGGTCGATGGAATAGATGTCGCCCTCAGAGATGGCACCAACGGGACATTCGTCAATACAAGTGCCGCATGCTACGCAGTCTTCACCAATTTTGTAAGCCATAGTTTTCTATCTTTATTTAATTAATGTATATAAACGGAATACGTTTGTTTTCGATGCAAAGATACTTAAAAATAGTGATACCAACCAAATTTTTTGCGGAAAAAGTGCATTTCGCTCATCAAAAATAGTTATTCGGACAATAAAACCGGACGTTTTCCGGTTATTCTCTTAGTGAAACGCGCGTTTTTCATACTCATGCTCCTCTTTGCCGCGCTGATGCCGTGCCTTGAGGGGACGCAACGTCTTGCGGCACAGACGCAGACGCTGCTCAACAAGCCGTATATCGACAACCGCCGTCTCCACTGGGGCTTCTATCTGGGCATGAACATGATGGAGAGCAAGTTCTCCAACACGGGCTACACGGACCCCGAGACGGGCGAGCAGTGGTACACGGAGCAGGACCGCTGGGAACCGGGCTTCAGCGTGGGCGTCTTGGGCGCCCTTCGCCTGAACAAGTATATGGAGCTGCGTTTCTCCCCCGGCATCAGCTTCGGGCAGAAGCATCTGAAGTTTCACGAGCAGACCACGGGGCGCGACACCACGCAGAATATGCGCTGCAACTATCTCTCCCTGCCGCTGGAACTGAAACTTGCCGCACCGCGTTCGGGCAACTTCCGTCCGTATTTCCTTGTGGGTGTGGCGCCTCAGGTGAAGCTCAACGATGCCGTGGGCGACCCCATCCGCGACAAACGCTTCGACTGCATGCTGGAGGTGGGCATGGGTTGCGATATCTACCTGCGCTACTTCAAGCTGATTCCCGAACTGAAGTTTTGCCTCTCGGTGGTCGATGTGCTGAATTCCCAGCGCGACGACCTGGAGGACAACCAACTGATTAAGTTCACCAAGAGCGTGGACAAGATGAAGGCCAAGATGATTGTCTTCTCGCTCTACTTTGAGTGACGGAAAAAGCACTGTTTAAGTCCTGGTCAAAAGCGCATTTGCCACACCCTTGGCACGCCTTTGGTACGTATATGGCACACTCAAATTAACACGCCCGGTGCAAACCCTGTTGAGCCGGCTCGTTGTTCCTGCCTGCTCGGACCCGTTGTACCGACACCTAAATGTGTACTTATTTAATCGCTAATTGTTATGCCGGGAAGCACGTGCTTCCCGGCATTTTTTATGCGGTTATCGGACCTCGCCTACAATCCGTTTTTTCTACTTTTTCAACAGATAACTCAGAAAAAAGACATGCTGTTGTTCTGTTTCTCAGGAAAAAAACGTATTTTTGTACCCAATAAAGAACACTTCTTCCACCGTATATGGGACGAAAACTATTCTTCTTTATCCTGTTGGCAGCATGGATGTGGATGTGCACCGGATGCAGCAATAAGGAGAAACACTATGTCATCGGCGTGTCGCAATGCTCAGACGACATCTGGCGCGAAAAACAGAACGCGGAACTGCGCATGGGCAACTACTTCCACAACAACGTGGAGCTACGCTTTGCGGCAGCCGACGACAGCGACAAGCGGCAAATCGAACAAATCGACAGCCTCGTGGCCTGCGGCATAGACCTGCTCATCGTGGCCCCCAACCAGGTGGCCACCATCTCGCCCGCCATCGACCGGGCCTACGACAGCGGCATTCCCGTGATTGTCTTCGAGCGCAAGACCAACAGCCGGAAGTACACGGCCTTCATGAGCGCCGACAACTACGCGATGGGGCGACAGATGGGCGAATACATCGCCAAACGCCTGAACGGCAGCGGAAGGGTGCTGGAGGTGGCGGGACTGAAAGGCTCCTCACCGGCCATAGAGCGCCACAAAGGCTTTGAGGACGTCCTGAAGCAATATCCCGGGGTGACGGTCATCGCCACACTGCAGGGCGACTGGACGGAAGACACAGGATACGACATCGTGAAGAAGTGGAAAGAAGAAAACCCCGATGTGACCGTTGATCTGGTCTTCGGCATGAACGACCGCTCCGCCATCGGAGCCCGCAGGGCCTTCCTGGAGGCCGGAGACAGCAGACCGCTGTACTGCGGCATCGACGGACTGCCGGGCGAGAACGGCGGCATCAGACTGGTGAACGACTCCGTGCTGGACGCCTCGTTTATCTACCCCACCAACGGCGACCTTGTGCTGCAACTGGCCGTTGACATCCTTGAGGGCAGGCCCTACAAGAAGGAGACGCTCATGACGTCGGCCATGGTGACGCACGACAACGCCCGCGTGCTGCTGATGCAGACAGAGGAGACCATGAGACAGGAAGAGAACCTGGACCGACTGCACGAGATGGCCAACGCCTACCTCAAGAAACTGGACACACAGCGCGCCCTGACCTGGACAGCCTTCGGAGGCTTCGTGCTGCTCATCGCCGTCATGGTGTTGTTTTACCTTTATAAATTAGGGAAGAGCACCCTGCGCAGGGAGCGCATGGTGAACAGCCTGTGGGAGCTCAAGAGCGAAGAACTCCCGGCGCCGGAAAGCGCCGGAGCCGACAACGCCCCCACCTCGGAATCTGCGTCCGGACAGTCGGGCGCCGTCTCGTCAGTCTTCTTCACCCGCTTCAAGGACGTGGTGGAGGCACGGTTGGAAGACAGCGAACTGAGCGTGGAGGATTTGGCCTCGGAGATGAATCTGAGCCGCGTGCAGCTCTACCGGAAGGTGAAAGCCGTCACGGGGGCCTCGCCGGTGGAAATCCTGCGAACCGCCCGATTAAAACGGGGATATCAGCTGCTGCTGACCACCGATCTGAGCATCAGCGAGGTGGCCTACAAGGTGGGCTTCACCGCACCCGGCTACTTCACAAAATGCTTTAAGGAAGAATACGGCATACTGCCCGGAGACGTGAGGACCGGGAATTGCTGAGAAAAAACGCTGAGCCCCCGGCGCCGTCAAAGGGCAAGGCGCGGAAAAAGGCGGAAGAATGGGAAAAAACGTTCTTCCGCTTTTATTTTTGTTGCGATGAACGATATTTCCAACTCAAAGAAACATTATTTATACCACACACGTGCGGATAGGATTACCTTTGTTGCGGAATTTTAAAACTCAATTAATTAATTTTTTGTTTTACTAACCAAAAAACAACATGGAACACATCAAACGATTCCTGCTTGCTCTGGCAAGCGTCTCTAAAGGACGAGCATTGGTTTTCCTGTCCCTCCTGCTGTGTCAGACGTCATGGGCGCAGCAAATCTCTGGCAACGTGACGGATGCGACCGGCGAAGCCATCATCGGCGCCAAGATTATGGAGAAGGGTGCGCAAAACGGCACCATCACCGACTTCGACGGCAACTTCACTCTGAAGGTGGACCCGGGCAAGACACTGGTCATCACCTATATCGGCTTCAAGCCGCAGGAAGTGACCGCCAAGGACGGCATGAAGGTGGTCATGAATGAAGACGCCCTCGCACTGAACGAACTGGTGGTGACGGGCTATCAGGTGCAGCGTAAGGCCGACCTGACCGGCGCCGTCTCCGTGGTCAACGTGGACGAGCTGGCGAAACAGAACGAGAACAACCCCATCAAAGCGCTGCAGGGACGCGTGCCCGGCATGAACGTGACCCCCGACGGCGGCGCTCCCTCGGGCAAAGCCTCGGTGCGCATCCGCGGCATCGGCACGCTGAACTCCGGCGCCGACCCGCTCTACATCATTGACGGCGTGCCGACAACGGCCGGAATGCACGAACTCAACGGCAACGACATCGAATCCATCCAGGTGTTGAAGGATGCCTCCGCCGCATCTATATACGGTTCGCGCGCAGCCAACGGCGTCATCATCATCACCACCAAACAGGGCAAAGAGGGCAAGGTGAAGGTGAACTTCGACGCCAGCGTGGCCATACAGACCTACGCCCACAAAATCAACGTGCTGAACGCGAAGGAGTTCGGTCAGGTGATGTGGCAGGGCTATGTCAACGACGGGCTCAACCCCAACACCAACGGCCTGGGCTACCACTACGATTGGGGCTACAACGCCCAGGGCTACCCCACACTCAACAAGATTACGATGAGCAAATATCTCGATGCCGCCGGCAAGACACCGGCCTCGGACACCGACTGGTTTAAGGAAACCACCCGTACCGGCATCATACAGCAGTACAACGTGTCGCTGAGCAACGGCTCAGAGCGCGGCTCGTCGTTCTTCTCACTGGGTTACTATAAGAATAAAGGTATTATAAAAGAAACGGACTTCGAGCGCTTCTCCGGCCGCATGAACACGGAATACAAGCTGGTGAAGGTCGGCGAGCGCAACATTGTCACCATCGGCGAACACTTCACCTTCAACCGCACCAGCGAAGTGGAGGCGCCCGGCGGCTTCATCGAAAACGTGCTGCAGTTCAACCCCTCCATACCGGTCTATACCACCACGGGCGAGTTTGCCGGACCCGAAGGAGGCTATGCCGACCGCGAGAATCCCCTGGCACGTCTGGAGCGCAACAAAGACAACCGCTACACCTACTGGCGTCTCTTCGGCGATGCCTACGTCAACATTAATCCCATCAAGAACCTGAACATCAAGAGCACCTTCGGCATTGACTACTCGCAGAAGGAACAGCGCATCTTCACCTATCCCGTCACCGAGGGCACCGTGGCCAACACGACCAACGCCGTAGAGCCCAAGCAGGAGCACTGGACCAAGTGGATGTGGAATGCCGTGGCCACCTACAACCTGGAGAAGAACAAGCACCGCGCAGACTTTCTGGCCGGCGTCGAACTGAACCGCGAGGACGACAAATCGTTCAGCGTCGTGAAGCACGACTTCAGCGTTTTGAACAAGGACTATATGTGGCCTGACGCCGGCGTGGGCGAATCCATGGCCTACGGCACCGGCGGGGGCTACACCCTGGTGTCGTTCTTCGGAAAAGCCAACTACTCCTACGCCGACCGCTATCTGGCCAGCGTCACCCTGCGTCACGACGGCTCCTCGCGCTTTGGCAAGAACAACCGCTACGGCACATTCCCCTCGTTCAGTGCCGGCTGGCGCATCACCGAGGAGTCGTTCATGAAAAACGTGAGCTGGCTCGAAAACCTCAAGCTGCGTGCCTCATGGGGCCAGACCGGTAACCAGGCCATCAACAACCTGGCCCGCTACACCCTCTTCGTCAGCAACTACGGCGAGGCCGGCTTCGGCGGCCAGAGTTACGGCACGAGCTACGACATCGCCGGAACCAACGGCGGCAAAATCATGCCGAGCGGCTTCAAGCGCAACCAACTGGGCAACGACGACCTGAAATGGGAAACGACAACACAGACGAACCTCGGCTTCGACTTCGCCCTGCTGCACAACACTCTCTACGGCTCCTTCGAGTGGTATCACAAGAAGACGAAGGACATCCTGGTGCCGATGCCTGCCATCGCCGCCATGGGCGAAGGCGCCACACAGTGGATCAACGCCGGTGAGATGAAGAACACGGGCGTTGAACTGAACATCGGCTATCGCAACGCCGTGGGTGCCTTCCACTACGACATCGCCGGCAACATCGCCACCTACCGCAACGAGGTGACCAAACTGCCCGAAACCATCGCCGCACGCGGCACCTTCGGCGGCAACGGCGTGGAAAGCGTCGTGGGTCACCCCATGGGCGCCCAGGTGGGCTACGTGTACGACGGCATCTTCAAGAGCCAGGCCGAAATCGACAACCACGCCGTGCAGAACGGCGCAGCCGTGGGCCGCATGCGCTGGAAAGACCTGAACAGCGACGGCGTCATCAATGAGAAGGACCAGACATGGATATTCAATCCCGTGCCCGACTTCACATGGGGTCTCAACATTTACCTTCAGTACAAGAACTTCGACCTGACCATGTTCTGGCAGGGCGAGCAGGGCAAGGACGTCATCAGCGACCTGAAGAAGCAGACGGACATCTGGAGCGGTCTCAACATCTCGAATCTCAACAAAGGCGACCGCATCCTCAATGCCTGGACGCCGATGAATAACGAGTCGAACATCCCCGGCGTCAGCACCATGGACAACAACAACGAAAAGCGCGTCTCCAGCTACTTCGTCGAGAACGGCTCGTACGCCAAACTGCGCACCCTGCAGGTGGGCTACAACTTCTCCAAAAAGATATGCGACAGGATGCGTATGGAGCGCCTGCGCGTGTATGTGTCCGCACAGAATCTCGTCACCATCAAGAGCGGCAGCTTCTCCGGCGTGGATCCCGAAAACCCCAACTTCGGATACCCCATTCCCCTGAACGTAACATTTGGTC
The DNA here is from genome assembly GCA_902791295.1 of uncultured Bacteroidales bacterium. Taxonomy (GTDB): domain Bacteria; phylum Bacteroidota; class Bacteroidia; order Bacteroidales; family Bacteroidaceae; genus Physcousia. Next base: position 7,469 of record CADAVI010000010.1, read on the forward strand.
TGAATGTTTCATTATAAATCGAAAGCAATCATGAAAAAGATATTCAACATATTGGGTGCAGCGCTCCTTCTCGGCGCTTTGGCTTCGTGCAACGATTTCCTCGAAGATCATGTGCCGCAGGCTGCACTGAATGAAGATCAGGTGAAAGACCCCAAGAACGCAGAACACCTGGTCGTGGCGGCCTACGCCATCTTCACCTCTGCCGAGGACATCAACTCCTCCTTCTCCATGTGGAACTTCGACGTGCGCTCCGACGATGCCTACAAAGGCGGCAACGGCACCAGCGACGGCGACGTCTTCCACCAGCTGGAAATACAGCAGGGTGTGCTCACCACCAACTGGAACATCAACGATATGTGGGTGCGCCTGTACAACTGCATCTCGCGCGTCAACATCGCACTGACCGTGCTGGAGTCGTGCGACGACAGTTACGCGGCAAAGCAACAGCGCATCGCCGAAATGAAGTTCCTGAGAGCCTACGCCCACTTCCTTCTGAAGAGACTCTATAAGAACATACCCTTCATCATGAAGTCCGACCTCACCTATGAGGAGTACAATGCTTTGTCGAACCGGGAATTCACCAACGACGAGGGGTGGCAACAGATTATCAACGACCTGCTGGCGGCTTTCAACACCCTGCCCGAGAGTCAGGAGGAACTCGGACGACCCACAAAGGGCGCTGCGGCGGCGTTCCTGACCAAGGTGTATCTCTACAAGGCCTACCGTCAGGACGATCCCGCCACCAATCAGGTGACCTCCATCAATCGGGAAGACCTGAAGAAGGTGATAGAATACTCCGACGCGAAATATTACGGCAACTACGGTCTTGAAAAAGACATCCACAACAACTTCCGCCCCGAAGAGGACTACGAGAACGGCAGGGAGAGCATTTGGGCCATACAATACTCCCGAAACGACGGTTCAACCTACGGCAACCTCAACTGGAGCTACGGCCTCATCCCGCCCAGCATCTCCGGAGTCACCGACGGCGGCTGCGACTTCTACAAGCCCTCGCAGAACCTCGTGAACGCCTACCGCACGGGAGCGGACGGTCTGCCCCTGCTTGACACATTCAACGACCGGGACTACGACAAGGCTGCAGACAACGCCGATCCGCGTCTGTTCCTGACAGTGGGCATCCCCGACCTGCCTTACATGTTCAATAAAAAATATATTATTAAGAGAAACCACACCTGGAGCCGCTCCAACGGACTCTACGGCTACAATATCACCCTGAAGCAGAATGTTGACCCCGCCCTGGCTAACGTGTATCTCATCAAGGGCTCCTACTGGGCCAGCTCGATGAACCGCATCGTCTTCCGCTATGCCGACGTGCTGCTTGAGCGCGCGGAAGCTTACGCCCAAATGGGCGAAACCGACGAGGCCATAAGCCTGGTGAATCAGATTCGCAACCGCGCCGCCGGCAGCACACAGATGATTGCCTCCTACCCCGCCGACTATGGTGTATCCTTCAAGGTCAACGGCTACAGCGGCAGCTACTCGCAGGAAGACGCTGTCAAAATCGTGAAGATGGAGCGCCGTCTGGAACTCGGTATGGAAAGCGAACGTTTCTTCGACCTCGTGCGCTGGGGCGATGCAGCTGCGGTGCTGAACAAATTCTATGCCGAAGAGATCGACAACTGCAACATCTACAAGGATGCTCACTTCACGGCTGATAAGGACGAATATCTGCCGATACCGTTCGAACAGATATCGGCCTCCAACGGTCACTACGTCCAAAACATCGGCAATTGGTAAACATCAGAATTCACGAACCGACAATGAAGCATTTGAATATTATGAAAAGCAGAATATTTTTCCTTATATGCATCGTTGGCGCCCTTTTCGCCTTCGCTGCCTGCAGTAACGACGCAGAGAAATTCGACCTCGACGGCGACTGCCTCGTCGAGAAAGTGGTGCTCGACGGATACGAAGGCGTCATTGACCATGCCGAGCGCACCATCACAGTGACTGTGCCGGAAACCTACAGCAAAGCCGCCATGAAGGTGAACGCGCTCAAACTCTCCAGCGGCGCCGTCTGCAACATCCGGGAGGGCGAAGTCCTCAACATGGAAGCGGCCGTCGTCCTGCACGTGGTCAACGGCGACGTCTTCATGGACTGGACGCTCATCGCACGCAACTTCAAACCGGCCATCAAACCCGCCGCCCTCTTCGTGGGCTCCGCCTACAGCAAGGACGAACTCGACATGGAGGCTCAGGCCGCATGCGAATGGATGACGGCCAATGTGCCCAACGCCTTCTATGCCTCGTTTGAAGACATCGCCAACGGCACGGCAGACCTCTCCGAATGCAAGCTCATCTGGTGGCATTGGCACGACGACCACGGCGTGGACGGACACGACGGTTTCCTGGCCAAGGGCACGGATGCACTCAACGTGAAGAATCAGCTGAAAGCGTTCCGCGAAAACGGCGGCGCCCTGCTCCTCACCCGCTATGCCACCCATCTGCCCACCTTCATCGGCGTGACGGGCGACGACGAATGGACCATGCCCAACAACTGCTGGGGCGACCCGGAAATGAACGCATTCGACTGCGGCGGCCCCTGGGCGTTCGACATCTACGCCGGGCAGGAGAACCATCCCATGTGGGAGAATATGGTGAACGACGGCTTCGAAGGAAAAGTGCCGCTCACCGATGCCGGATACTTCGTCTCCAACTCCGTGGCCCAATATCATATCGGCTCCGACTGGGGCGGCTATGACAACTATCAGGCATGGGAAGACCGTAACGGCGGCAACATCCTCGGTGTCGGCGGCGACGGCGCCATCGTGGCCTGGGAATATCCTGCCGCCGACGGCAAGGGCGGCATCGTCTGCATCGGCTACGGCGGCTACGACTGGTATTCGTACAGATACGGTTCCGGCTATACCGAACACTACCACAAGAACACCGAGATCATCACCAAAAACGCTATCGACTACTTAACCAAATAATGCCTTATGAAAAAGCTGTTTAATATCTTCTGTGCAGGACTTGTGTGTTGCGGTGCAACCACAGCCGTAGTCTCATGCAGCGACGACACATACGATCCCGATCCGGAAAAGGACTGGGCAGGCACGACAGAATCGTTCGTCCCGACGGACGAAAAAGCTTTCGCCACATACTACAATCCCGCCATAGGACGCTGCGGCGACCCCATGCCCTTCTTTGATAAGAAAGCGCAGGAGTTCAAGGTGCTCTACCTGCAGGAGTATGACAACAACGGAGAGTGCTATCACCCCTATTGGGGGGTGAGCACCTCCGACGCCGCCCACTACGTCTCACTCGGCGAAGTGTTGGCCACCGGCACAAGCAACCGGCAGCAGGATGCCGTTCTCGGCACCGGATGCGCCGTGTATAACGAAGCCGACGGCCTCTACTACATCTATTACACCGGCTACAACCTGCTGCTGGCCAACCGCGAAGTCGTGATGCGCGCGACGTCGGCAGACTTCAAAAACTGGAAGCGCGACTACAGCTGGTCGCTGCGCGGCGCTGACTACGACTACTCGAAGACCGACTTCCGCGACCCCCAGATTTTCAAGATTGACGACGGCAGTTACCGCATGGTGATTTCCACCGCTCCCGCCGCCGGCGGCGACCCCGTGTTTGCCGAGTTCAAATCCGACGACATGGTCAACTGGGAGCATGCCGGCTCGTTCAGGATGCTGTGGAACCGCATGTGTGAATGTCCCGACATCTTCAAGATGGGCAACTGGTGGTATCTCGTCTACAGCGACGCCTCTCACGAAGGCAACGCCCGCACCGTGAAATATGTCAAGGCCGACTCGTATGAGAACCTGAAGAAATGCTTCGACAATCCGGATCAGAACTTCCCCGACGACAAACAGGGACAGCTCGACAGCCGCGGCTTCTATGCCGGCAAGACGGCCTCCAACGGCACGGACCGCTACATCTGGGGCTGGTGTCCCTACCGCACCGGTGCCGACATCTTTGAGAAGAACGTCAATGTCGGCGAAGAAGAGCCCAACTGGTCGGGCGCACTGGTCTGCCACAAGATTGTGCAGCATGCCGACGGAAGGATTTCGCTGGGCCCCGTGCCGGGCATCGATGCCAAATATAACAAGGTGCAGGAGACCAGAGTGATGGCAAGCAACGGATACAGCGACGGAAAGCTGACGGGCGACAACGCCTACGTGCTCTACAGCCGCCTGGGCACATGCAACCACATCAGCTTCACCGTGACCACGGCAGGCAAGGGCGATCGCTTCGGCGTCTCTCTTGTGCGCGGCACCGACTCCAAGAAATACTACACCATGGCGGTCAATCCGGAAGACGGCAATAACAAGCGCAAAATCAACTTTGAAGAAGAAGGGGCAGAAGGCAAGGGATTCATCGGCCACATTGACGGATATATGTTCCCCACCCCGTCGGACAACCGCTACAAGGTGGACATCTACACCGACAACTCCGTGATGGTGATGTACATCAACAATAATGTATGCTACACCAACCGCATCTACGGCATACAGAAGAACTGCTGGAGCGTCAACAGCTACGGCGGCAGCATCACGGTCAGCGATGTCAAAGTGTCACAGCAATAAACAAACGAATACACACAAAGAAAAAGGTCATGAAAAAGATGATTCTTTCAGCGGCACTGTTTGCAGCCGCAGTGATTGCATCGGCAACAGATGTATGGGAAGGTGAGCACGCCGTCACCTGGGAAAATACCCTGAAGATCGAGGCTGCCCGGTTTGCCGACATGAAGGTCGGTGACAAACTCGTCGTGGATTTCAAAGACGCCACGGGAGAGGTGATCGAACTGCACAGCAACGGAGCCATGCTCCCGGGCACACGCTTCGCACACGCCATTTTCTCCGACCAAAGCAATGTTGAGGTGTTCGCCACCCCCGCCATGATTGCCTCCCTACAGGCACAGGGGTTGGAGGTCTGCGGCCAGGGCTTCACCGCCACCAAGGTCTGGTACGGCGACGGCAAGGAGAGCATTGACGCCAACACTGCCTGGAGCGGCTTCTTTTGGATGGATGAATGGAGCACGCTGGAGATTACGAAAAACTGCTTTGAAGGCGTTGACTGGAGCAAGATTTCTGCCATCCGTTTCTATTCCGAGGCCGGACGCACCGACTATGTCATCAACGTGATGACCAAATGGGGCGATGACGGCAAACTCGGCGACCAGACCACGATGACTATGACCAATGATTATGCCGAGCTCAACCTCAGCGACATTGACATGGCAACCGCACTCGGCGGCACGGACCGCCTCATGATTCAGTGCAACAAGGAAGGCGGCTCATCGTTTAACTTCACGCAGGTAGAGCTCGTTGCCGACCCGGCAGCCGTTCAGACCGCCACGGCAAAAGCGGAAAAAACAGAGACTTCCATCTACACCCTTTCCGGTGTGAAGGTGAAAGACATCAAGAAAAAAGGCATATATATCGTCAACGGCAAGATCGTCTCTGTTAAATAATACATAATTGCATATTATTTATTATCTTTGCCCCTGAAATAATCTCAAAGACATCCGTAACCATGAAAAAGATTCTTTCGACTCTGATGTTCTTTCTGACATGCAGCTTTACTTTTGCACAATCCGCAGCCCCCATGCTGTTGGGCAAGAATCATGCCATGAAGCGTGTCGCCGTGACAGGACGCTATCTGCTCCTTCCCGTTCAGGAGCGGGAAGACAACGCCACCATCCGCATACTGGCCGACAATCAGCAGGTGCAAAAGCTGAACGTCAGGCTGGCCGTGGACAAGGTGGACTACTATGTGCCGCTTGACGTGAAGCGCTACGGTCTCGACGAGGTCACCCTCGATATCACCTTCCACGGCGACCGCCGCTTTACGGGCGCCATGAAGGACTTTCTGTGCTGGCGCGAGATGAAGCAGAGCGACAGCTTCGACACCCGGAATTGCGAGAAATATCGCCCGCAGTATCATCACACCCCTCTCTACGGGTGGATGAACGACCCCAACGGCATGTTCTACAAGGACGGAGTGTATCACCTCTACTATCAGTGGAATCCCTACGGCTCCATGTGGGAAAACATGACCTGGGGCCACTCGACATCCCGCGACCTCATCCACTGGGAAGCCCAGCCCACAGCCATTGAGCCCGACGCCCTCGGCGACATCTTCAGCGGATCGTGCGTGGTGGACAAGAAAAACAACCGCGTCGTGGCCTTCTACACCTCTGCAGCCGAGAGGATGCAGACCCAGTCGATGGCGGTCTCTGAGGACAACGGACAGACCTTCCGCAAGTACAGCGGTAATCCCGTGCTGTGGAGCACCGAAGAAGACTTCCGCGACCCCAAGGCCTTCTGGAATCCGGAGATTCAGAAATGGAATCTCATCCTTGCCGTCGGCCAGCACATGAACATCTACAGCAGCAACAACCTGAAGGATTGGACCTACGAGAGTTCGTTCGGCGGCGCGGAAACGGACGGCCCCAACGGCAAGGAAACGCTGGGCTGCCACGACGGCGTGTGGGAATGCCCCGATCTCATCAAACTGCAGGTGCGCGGCACCGACAGGCAAAAATGGCTGCTGATATGCAACATCAACCCGGGCGGACCGTTCGGAGGCAGTGCCACACAGTATTTTGTGGGCGACTTCGACGGCCACAAATTCACCTGTGAGCACAAGGACACCAGATGGATGGACTACGGCAAGGACCACTACGCCACCGTCACCTTCGACAACGCCCCCGACGGGCGCCACATCGCTTTGGCCTGGATGTCCAATTGGCAATATGGCAACCAGGTGCCGACGAAGCAGTTCCGTTCGGCCAACTCGGTGCCCCGCGACCTCGACCTCTTCGAGTATGACGGGCAGACCTACTGCGGCGTGACGCCCTCGCGCGAACTGCTGGCCCTGCGCGGCAAGGAAATCAAAAAAGTGCCCCAGGCCGGCGAAATCGTGGTCGATGTCAAGGGCTCCCTGGAACTGACGCTGTCCAACACCCTAGGCGAACAGGTCGTCATGGCCTACGACGCCGCCCGCAAGACGTTCTCCATGGATCGCACGCGCAGCTATGCCAGCTTCAGCGAGAATTTCCCCTGTAAAACCACGGCACCCGTTTACGGCGACATCAAACAATTGCGCATCTTCATCGACAACAGCTCCATCGAGGTGTTTGATGCGGAAGGGCGCCTGTCCATGACCAATCTCGTGTTCCCCCAGGAGCCCTACAGCAACCTCAGAATCGTCGGTGGAAAAGCCACCATGTACTCACTCAAAATCAATGAATAACAGCCATGAATGACAACAAGAAAATATACCTCGTCCCCGTGATGCTCTGCTTCTTCTGCATGGGCTTCGTGGACCTGGTCGGCATCGCCTCCAACTACGTGAAGGAAGACCTCGGGCTCACCGACTCGGTGGCCAACATCTTTCCCTCGCTCGTCTTCTTCTGGTTTCTCATCTTCAGCGTGCCCACCGGCATGCTGATGAACAGGATCGGGCGCAAGAACACCGTGCTGCTTTCGATGGTCGTCACCGTCATCGCGCTCGCCATACCCCTCTTTGGCAACAGCTTCGGCGTCATGCTCGCAGCCTTCTCGCTGCTGGGCATCGGCAACGCCCTGATGCAGACCAGCATCAATCCGCTGGCCATGCTCATCATCGGCGACAAAAACCTGGCCTCCACGCTGACCTTCGGGCAGTTCGTCAAAGCCATCGCCTCGTTTCTGGCTCCCTATCTCGCCATGTGGGGCGCCACCGGCGTACTCCCCTCGCTGGGCTACGACTGGCGCGTGCTCTTCCTGATATACTTCGTCACGGGCGCACTCTCATGCCTCCTCCTGTGGGCCACCCCCATCAAGGAAACCGTCAGCCGAGGCAAGACGTCTTCCTTCGCCGATTGCCTCTGCCTGCTGAAAAACCCCGTCGTGCTGCTGTCGTTCTTCGGCATCATGTGCCATGTGGGCATCGACGTCGGCACCAACACCACGGCGCCCAAGCTGCTCATGGAGCGCCTCGGCATGACGCTCAACGAGGCGGCCTTCGCCACCTCGCTCTACTTCATCTTCCGCACCGTCGGCGCACTGACGGGCTCGCTGCTGCTGCGCATCATGAAGACGCGTCTGTTCTTCATCGTCAGCGTCGTGCTGATGGCCCTCTCTATGGCCGGTATGTTCTTCGGCACGGAGCAGTGGGCGCTCTATGTCGCCATCGCCCTGGTGGGCTACGGCAATTCCAACATCTTCTCCATGCTGTTCTCGGAGGCGCTGCTCAGCGTGCCCGACAAGCAGAACGAAGTCTCCGGCCTGATGATTATGGGCCTCTTCGGCGGCACGGTGTTCCCGCTCGTCATGGGTCTGTGCAGCGATGCTGCGGGCCAGGCCGGCGCCGTGGCCGTGATGGCTGTCGGCGTGGTGTATCTCTTCAGCTACGTTCCGCAGATTAAACACTGAAAAAATTAACCTTAAAGCAAAAGTATTATGACGGACAAGAAATATGTTGTGGGGCTTGGAGAAGTCCTGTGGGACGTGCTCCCCGAAGGCAAGAAATTAGGCGGCGCACCTGCCAACTTCGCCTATCATGCGGGCCAGTTCTTAGGCATGGACAACACGATTGCAGTCAGTGCGCTCGGTGATGACCAATTGGCCGACGAAACCATTGAGGCTCTGAAAGAACATGATTTGAACGACTTGCTGCCCCGCGTGCCCTATCCCACCGGCACCGTGCAGGTCACCCTTTCCGGCGACGGCATTCCTGCCTACGACATCAAAGAAAATGTGGCGTGGGACAACATCCCCTTCGATGACGATATCGCAAAGATTGCGCGTAACTGTCGGGCTGTATGTTTTGGCTCTCTGGCTCAGCGTAATGCGGTAAGCCGTGCGACCATTCAGAAATTCCTCGATGCCACACCGGCAGACTGTCTGAAGATATTCGACATCAATCTTCGCCAGCAGTTCTATACGCAGGAGATTATCGAAGAATCCTTCAGACGCTGCAACATTCTGAAGATAAACGATGAGGAACTCGTTGTCATCAGCCGTATGTTCGGCTATGAGGGTCTCGACATGCGCAACACCTGCCTGAAGATGGTGACCGACTACCGTCTGCAGATGCTTGTGCTGACCTGCGGCACGAACGGCTCCTATGTCTTCACCCCCACCCTCACCTCCTTCCAGGACACCCCGAAGGTGGAGGTTGCCGACACGGTGGGTGCGGGCGACTCTTTCACCGGCTCCTTCTGTGCCGCCGTCCTCAACGGCAAATCCATCGAGGAGGCCCATCGCATCGCCGTCAAGGTCTCGGCCTACGTCTGCACGCAAAACGGCGCCATGCCGCCATACTCTCCGGAGCTGATTGCTCTGGTCAAATAAACAAAGAAGGGCTGCCGAAATCCGGCAGCCCTTTATCTTTTACGCCACGGATTTTGCCATTTTTGCAGCGAGAAAGTAAAGAGTCGCAGCCACTTCTCCCACCGGAAATATATTCTACCCTTGTTCCTTGCACTCCCCTTTTGGGGGAGATGGAGGGGGCCTCCTAATTTACCACTCGTTGTCCCACGCGCTGTTGGTGCGGAGTTACAGTTGATAAAGCGTCCAAAACATGTCGAAAAAATATTTACAAAGCAGTTGAGGCTGAAACGGCCCCTCAAAAACCTGGCCCGACTCAAACGATGAAATGGCCCGGCCCAAACGATCGATTGAGTCGGCTCACGCGATTTTGGGAGCTTAGTCACGTAGGGTTCAGGACTACGCTTTTTTCCGGACAACTACAAAAACTACAGTTCTCCCGTTGCGCAAAAAATATGGTCAAAAAAAGAACATATATCAACAATTTCTTTAACCTGCAACTTTTCGGAGAAGTTTTTTCGCAGATAACTTATCTTTTGGATTTTCTAACTTATATTTTTCAAAAGATAACTTACAAAATAATCTTTCCAACCCACAACGTCTCCCCTCTTTACGAAAAGACCGCCGGGAACATGCCCGACGGTCTTTTTTTGACGATTACTGTCCGAAATCCGGCAGCCCTAATCTTTTAACCATTAACCATTAACCCTTAACCGTTACCTCACTCCCCACCGCCGCCGAGGGCGAAGGGTGTGCGAAAACAAAGCGGGAGGAAACGAATATTCGCTTCCTCCCTCTCCCATAGAATGACTAAACAAACTTCTAAACCTTATTCAATAACTTTCTTAACACTTTTGCCGTCCTTTGTCTTGACGATTACCACCTGACCCTTTCTGGGAGCGTTGATGACCTTGCCGTTCATATCGTAGTATTTCACTGCGACTTCTCCCTTTTCTGTCGAGCGTACATCAATGATTCCGGTGACGTAGTCATTATAAGCCTCTGCGGCGGCAGCGACAGCAGCCTGAGCGTCGGCAATAGCCTGCTCCGCAGCAGCGACAGCCTCTGCAAGGGCCTCCTTGTTGTCGGTAGCGAGTTTGCCCTCGGTAATCACAGCCTCCACGCCGGCGATGGCAGTGTTGGCAGCGGCGACAGCCTCCTCAGCAGCGGTAACAGCAGCCTGCACATCCTCGTTCTCGCATACCTTGCCATCCTCTGAGATAACCAAAGCAGCGGCAGATTCCTTCAACTCGGCAAGCTTGGTATCGGCAGCCTCCTTGGCGGCAGCCTCAGCATCCTGCTGGCGCTGGGCTTCGAGATCGGCAGCAACCTGCTCCACGATGGCGTCAATGGCAGCTTTCTGCTCGTCGAGCGTCTTGGCGTAGTCGAAAGCAGGAGCCTCTACAGCAGCCTTGCCGTTGGCGATAATCTGCTGACTGGCTTCGCTGTCGCCTTCTGCGGCCATAGCCTCGACGGCAGCAGCCTGCTCGGCCTGATAGGCCTCAAATTGTGCCTTATCGGAAACGGAAGTGTTCAGCACGCTGATGCTGACATCAGCCAGCAGAGCAGACTGACCCGTTGTGGCAGCCACGCGGAGGTCGCTCAATCCGATGACGGTATTCTCAGCCAAAGACTCTGAAGCCTTCACCTTGAAGGAGAACGCCACACCTTCGTTGCCCTGAATGAGTGTGTTGTTAGAAGAACTCAGAATGAAAGAGGTGTAGCCCTCATGATCCTGGAACCTGAACTCCAAGGGAGCGGGCAGACGGTCGGAGTAGATGAACTTGCCGTCCTCACCCTCTACGATTTCCAGACCTGCGGGCAAAGCCAGCTTGCCCTGGAAGGCAGACAGGTTGTTAATGCCCTCGTTGGCGAGCGTAACGTCAACCTGATATTCCTGACCCACAGCAATATTGAATGACTCGGGGGCGGCAAATGCACAGTCTCCCAAACCCAAGAACCTGACGCTTACATTCTGCGATTCTTCGGTATTCAACTGATTGGCGTCAGCATCAGAAACGAAGATTTCGGAAACGGGCAACACAATGTCGCCGTCAAATGCCGATGTGCGCGTCAGTTGGAAAGTGACCACCTCACCTTCGCCGGCAGCCACCGTTCCGCCTACCATAAGAATCACCAGCTTGCCCGTCTCTGTTGAAGCATAAACCTCCGCTCCGCGACCTTTCACACGGCTGGTCTTTGCCACCGATTCGGGGACATACGTCAGACCTGAGGGAAGCTCTATCGTAGCCTGAAAGGCAGTGGCCGCCCGGTCGTTGTCGAGCAGCAAGGCAACCTCCTTGGTCTCTTCTAATGCTATCGCGAAGTCCTCCATATAGAGTCTCGTCTGTGCGGATGCGGCCACCGTCTGTGTCAGGAACAGCATCGCAAGCAATAAGCCTTTTGTCATCCGACTACTAATATTTTTCATACTTGTCATTTTCATTTTCTTAATGTTTTCCTTTGTGAAATATGCAGGGTGGCCTCAGCACCCCGTGGCGCCAAGCGCCACCCTGCAAGTAAAGATAATGATCTGTGACTTCCGGCTTACTTGTACACCTTCTCCGTCTTGCCGTCGGCGCGACGAATGATGTTGACACCCTTCTTCAGACCGTTGATCACACGTCCGCTGAGGTCGTAAACCGTCTGCTTCAGTGTCTCCAACGTACTCATGCTGTTGATGCCGGTAGCATCACCGCCGATGACGAAGCTGCGCGTCTGGGCTTCAACGTCGGAGAAGAGAATGTTCAGCAGTTCCACATTGTTGGCATTGGCACCCTCAACGTCGATGTAGAGCACAGCACCCTCATTGCCACTGAAGGCCTCACCCTTGACAGAGGATACGAGGAAGCGGATGCTGCCGTCCGGCTGCTGGCGACTCATCACCTTGTGGCTCTCGCCGGCACGGTCGGTGAGCGACGAGCCTACGAGGTTCATGCCTGCGGGCAGGAGCACATCGAGCTGGAAGGCGGTGTAGTCGCTGACGTTGGACAGACTGACAGCGATGCGCTGCTTGCCGTTGTCCAGCGGGCTGACGTTCATGGTCAGGCTCTCATTATCGCTTTCGGCAACCACGCCGCGGGCAGCAGCATAGCCCTGCCAGTCTCCATTCATGATGTACTTGACGATAGCGGTCAGGTCGCCCACCTCAATCACTGTATTCTGGTTGATATCAATGTTGGCGAACAGGTCGCTGGCCTCCTCAGGCTGGATTGTCGGGTCAAGAATCATGTTGGCCACCTTCTGGTAGTCGAGCACGTTCACCTTGCCGTCCTCGTTGGCATCGCCGAGCAGACCGAGGTTGTCAACAGCCTGTCCGAGAGTTTCAATCTCACCCTTGATGCGGTTCACCTCAGCAATCTGGTCAGCATAGTCGGCATCGCTGGTGCGCTCCTTGGGAATCCAGTGGTTGTTCTCATCAAGAACCCACGTCTGATAAGAATTCTCGATAGGAGATTCGAGGGCATCTATCTCTGCGGAAATACCGGCCTTCTCTGCAACCAGTCTTGCCCACAGAGCGCTGGAGTACTTCTGAGCAATATACTTGTCATCAATAGCATTGGTGAGCAGGTTGTAGAGGTTGCCTCGCTGAGCGCGGAGTTCATCATAAGCCGAATTATCAAGGTAGCTCTTTATCTGAGCCTCAATGCTGTTCTTGTAAGACTCTGCATCCGCAGGAATCTCTACAAGTGCTTTGCTGCTGTTTGCGGACTCAAGCAGCTCCTTGTAATCGTTGAGTGTCTTCTGCACACCGCCAGTGAGTTCTGTCGGATCGTCCGGATTGGTATACTGCTCTATGATAGACTTGTAGCTATCGGCGGCATACTCGTAGGCACCGACCTTCTCCTTGGCAGCATCAATCTTGCCCTGAAGCTCGTTAATCTGAGCGGACAGGGTTGCGTAGTTGGCAGCGTTGGCCTCGAACTGTGCCTGCTTGGCGGCAATCTCGGCAGCAACGGGCACGAGAGCGGTATTCACCTCATCAATCTGAGCCTGATACTGATCCTTGTAGAACGAGATGTTCTTTTCTGCCTGGATGGCAGCCTTCAGGTCGGCAATCTGAGCCTTCAGACCGGTGATGGCGTCGCCGAGTGTGGTGTCGCCGTAAGTCTGCTGACCCACCCACTTGTCGTAGCCTTCGAGCGAAGCGGTAGCCTCCATCGCGCTGAGCTGCTCATTGAAGTTGGCCAGAACATCAGCGTTGGCAGTGCTGGCATTGGCGGCGAGCAGTTCGCTTTCCTTGTCGGCGATGTCGCTCTGCAGCTTGACAAGATTCTGGGTAGCAGCGAGAATGTCGTTGTACTTGATGCCGTCAGCAGGATCGTCAACCTCGACGATGGCAATCTCTGTGAGACGTGTCTCGAGAGCATCGATATCCGTCTTGAAGGCCTGTGCCTGCTCGTTGAGGCCGTTGGCGGCCACATAGGCATTGTACTGGTTCTTCAGCTCGGTGATGTCGGCAGACAGACCGGTCTTCTCTGTGTTGAAGGCTGCTGTCAGCGCATCGTCAATGCCGACATTATCCTCGGCAATATAGCCCAACAAATTAGATTTTTGCTGAACTGCGTCGCCATTACTCTTAGCCGATTCAGCTCCTGCTCTGTCATCAGCAATATACTCCTCCACGGTAGCGAACGAACCGGAGTCATACTTGTAAGGAGCGGCAGCGGCCTTAGCCTCAGCGAGTTTAGCCTCCACGGGTTTCAGGGCTGCATCAATCTCATTGTAAGCCTCGGTGTTGGCATTGTCGTTTGCGACAGCGTTTTCAACAGCGGACTTGCAGCCATCGGCAGCGGTGTTGAAGTTGTTGATAACTTCAACGACACCATCATGGGTTTCGAAGTTCTTCACTGTCTGCTTGGCAGCGGTGACATTCTCCTCGTATGCCGTCTCAAGTGCCGTCAACTGTTGACCCTTGGCAGGAATATCGTTGGTTACACCCTCAATGTAAGCCTTCACGTCACCGTACTTCTGGTCGGCGGCAGCGATTGCGGCGTTGATATCCTTCACGGCTGCGGCATCCTTGTCGGCAGCCAGCATGTCATCGATATTCTCCAGACCCTCAATGGCAGCCTCCACCTCGGAGAGCGTGATGGACTGCACGCCGGCATCGCCCTTGGCAATCAGGTCCTTCACATCCTTGAAGGCATCAGTCTTGGCATCCTCGCTGTAAGCGGCGATGGCCTCCTCTGCGGCAGCAACCTTTTCCTGATACTCTGTCTTCTTCGGAGTCCATACATTATCATTAATGGCAGCCTGAACAAGACTCTTGAAGTTGTTCAACTCGTTGGTGATGCTCTGCTCAATATGCGTAGCCTCGCCATTGAACTCGTTCACGTCGAACACAGCGGGACTTACCGTTGCCACGTATGCGGCATTCTCACGCGACGTGAGGTCGGCAATCTGGTTCGGGCAGTTGTAGAGCGCCTCGTCAAGTGCGGCGGCGGCAGCATCAACGGCAGCCTTGATGTCTTCGTTGGCAGAACTGTACTGGGCACGCTCCTGAACGGCACGCTGATAAGCCTCGGTAGCCAGTTGGATGGCGCCCTTGGTGGTCTCGTTGCCCATGAAACTCTCGTGAGCAGCCTTGTTGTCCTCAGCAATCTGAGCACTGTAGGCCTCAGACTGACGAGCTTTCACGTCGTTGATACGTGCCTGAATGCCAGCGAAGTCCTTAGCCTCGACTACAGATTTGCCCACCTTGTAGTTCTCCTCAACGGCATTGCTGGCAGCCGTCAGATCTACCTGGATGGCATCAAGTTCGTCGAGCCATTCCTGCACCTTCGAGCTGTGGTCGGTGGCAGAAATCTCGGTGAAGGTGTTGTTCCACAGAGTCTGTGTCTCCGTGGCTGCTGCCTTTTGCTCTGTGTACTTGGCGAGGTTGGCGGCAGCGTCCGGCTGAACAGCGTTCACCAGAGCCTTCAGGTCAATCATCTCCTTGATGAAGCCTTTATTGCTATTGCCCATTTCGTCCTGGGCGGTGCGTGCATTCAGGCTGGCCACCATGCGCACCTTTACAAGGTCGTCACGCTTGGCCTGATAGTCGGCAACAAGAGTTGTATAATGCTGGAACGCACCGGCGCCGGCCTTCGTCTCCAAGTCAACAGCAGCATTTGTCAAAGCTGTAGAGAGACCGTTTTCGCCCTGGTCATAATTCTGAACCGCGTTATCATATGCGTTGTAGTTCTTCAACTCAAAATCAGCCTTTTCCTTGATGGCATCAACAGCTGCCTTGATTTCAGAAACCTTATAGGTTGTGCTTGAAGCCTCGTTGACGTCTGCTGTCTCCGGATTATCCTCAGTGGTGACAGTAATCTCGTCGGCCCAAGGATAAGGCAGGGTCTCTGCTGCGTTTGCGGCATTGACAGCAGCCTTCATGGCAGCAATCTTGTCAAGAACAGCCTGCTTTTCAGCCTTGAATGTCTTGTCATCATCCAAACCGCTTTGGTAAACCCACCATTCGGCACCATTGACAGTCCTTCTTGCGATAGGTTGCGCATATCCGTCATACTCTCCGTCTGCATTTGTGACACCGGGAAGGCTCTTCAAGTTGTCCAAATAGGTATCCAGGCTCGCTGTAGCAGCGTCGGCAGCAGTCTTTGCGGCGGCATTGTTCTCCACAGCGGTCTTGATGCCGGGAGCTGCGGCCTCGAGTTTTGCCTCTTGTGCAGCCAAAGCTGTGTAGCGGGCGTTGTAGCCGGTCTCTGCAGTGTTGTAAGCGGCGAGCTGGTCGTTCTCGTGATAGGTCAGACTGCCAATCTGAATACTGTGCCAGTTGGTACCGGCCTTGCTCTTCGCGAGACCCAATTTCAGAGTACCGTCAGAAACAAGTACCCTAAGGGTCTTCGAACCGTTTTGTGTCGTGCTATTAGCTTTCTTTGCGGTGATATATTCTTTCACATCGTTAGCAAATACATAAGCCACATCGTTAGCATCGGCTGTAATCGCATTGGCGGCATCAACATTGTTGGCGGCCATAGCGTTAGCATAAAGCATCACTTCGTAGATACCATTGTCAAGACCGCTAATGGTCTGCGACAGTATTTCACCCGTTACGGAGCAACTACCAGCATTATAGTTTTCCACCATCTGACGAGCGCCGCGACCATCGGCAGGCTCAACGGCAGGAGCAAATTGCGTTCCTGTCAGACCTGTTGCACCAATCCAGTCTTTCTGCAGTGCGCCAACATTGTTTGTCTTATCGACATTGGTCACTTTTGTTGCAACAAAATCATTATTCTCGCCTTCCAACGTATTGAGAGCAATATTTATTTCGGCGAGTTCATTCGTTACAGCACCATCAGCCTTACCGCGGTTACCCAACGTAGTTTCAGTATCGTTTCCTATCTTATAGGTATCCGTGAATGTACCTATCTGTGCCTTCAATCCGTCGATAGATGCTGCGAGAGTGGTCTTGGCATTGGCATTGGCTGCAACCTTGGCAGCAACAGGCTCGGCCAAAGACTCGAGAGCCGACTGCTGCTTGTTCAGCTCAGCAACCTTGGCGCCCCAGTTCTGAATCAGCGAAGCGGTGTTGGCCTTCAGAGATTTGATTTTAATGGTGTGCCAGTTTGTTCCGGCTTTTGCCTTGGCAAGACCCATGGTTAGGGTACCATCGCTTACAACAACGTTTGCAATGGTATAAGAACCATCCATTCCGCCATCCCTGTGAGCAACAATTGGCGTTTGCACACCATTTGCAAACACGTATGCAACATCAGTTGCTCCGTCTGCCATATCGCTGTTAAAGCCACGACCAGAAGTGAAGTTTGCATTAGCGTAAAGTTCAACAGTGTAAACACCGTTTTCAACTCCGTTCACGGTCTGCTGCAAAATTACTCCAGTCTGAGCTACAGCATTTGCTTGGCCGTATGTTTCAGCAAAGGAATTGTCACCAGGACACTTTACACCGCCCCAGTCACTTGCGGCAGTGCTCACCTTTGCGGTGTAATCTACCGTCTCCGACTGGGCATTGATTGCGTCCTTGGCTGTCTTAACAACATTGTAAGCATCGCTGATTTCGGTTTCAACGTCTTGGAACACAGCTGCGTCTCCGCCGAGTACAGAAGCGTCTTTTGCCTGGAAAGCAGCAATCTTACCCTCGAGAGTCGTCATACCGTTAGCCAGGAAGTCGGCATCATACTGGTTCTGGTCAGCCTGAACATTAGAGAGCAGAGCAGCGATGTAGGTGGTGATGGCTTCATTTGCACTGATGGCGAGCATTGCAGTCCAGTGCTCTTCACCCACTTTCTCCTGTGCTGCGGCAATAGCCTTCTTGATGTCGTTGATGCGCTTGTTGATGAGGTCGAATCGGGTCTGATAGTCATAGCCTTCAGCCGTATAAACAGCCATACCTTCTACCTGAGCGCGAGCATCGGCCAGGGCTGTGGTGTAGCCACTGATAGCCGTCTGCAGAGCATCGTACTTATCCACAGCCTGCTTGGGCTTGCCGTCGGTAGCGGGTTCTGTCGTGCCGGCGTAGGTGTCAATCTTGCTCTGAATCGAAGCGGTGTTCAAGCCCTCGTTGTATTCGCGTGCCGTGCCGGTGCCGTCGGCCTTGTAGGCAGCAGCAGCGGCAGTAGAAAGAGCGTCAATCTCTGCCTGAATAGCAGCAACATAGGCATCGTAGTAGTTCTTGGCCTCATACTTGCCATCAGCAGACTTCAAAGCGTTGACTGCAGTCTGTGCATTACCCAGATTGGTCTGCAGGGTGGCAATTGCCGTGTTGGTAGCTTCATTTGCGTTGTACTCGGCATTAGCGGTATTCACCTTGGCTGCCAATTCGTCAATCTTCGTCTGAGCGGCGGTTTCTTCTGCAGTAACGTCGAGGGTCAGCTGATCGGCAGAGTTCTTGACAGCCTCCACCTTAGTGTTGACTGCTTCAATGGCAGCCTCGGCCTCGGCCTTGGGGAACAGAGAAGCAATGGCCTCTACGGGAGTGACGGCAGCAAGTTGTGCCTGAAGAGCAGTCACTTTCCCGTGCAGTGTGTTATAGGCACTCTGGTTGGCCTCACCCTGAGCCTTCCAATCGTTGACAATGTCGTTCAGGGCATCCTCAGTGGGAACGAGTGCAGTATT
>CADAVI010000010.1:25863-72695 GCA_902791295.1 uncultured Bacteroidales bacterium
TTCTCGTTCAAATCAGCCTTGGCTGCGTTGAGCAGATAAGCGGCCTCACCGACGAGAACCGTTTCGAGCTCAGCCACAGCAGCGTTGTATTTGGCCTTGATAGCGGTGATGGCAGCGTTTACACGAGTGTAAGCCTGCTCGTTCTGGTAGGCAGCCTCAGCGTTGTCTGCCTTCTCTTTCAGCGCGTCAATCTCCTCCTGAATGGCAGACTTTTCGGCATAAAGCTTGAAGTTCTTATAATCGTCATAAGTCTCGGCAACACCCTCAGCCTTGGTCTTCAGAGCGTTGGCTGCCTCAACATCCTCAGCCTTGGCGGCGTAGTTGTAGTCGCCGATGGTGGCAGCGAGTTGTTCTGCATTGCTCACCAATGCAGACTTACGGCTTGCGAAGTCGAAAGACAGGTTCACCAGAGGAGCGCCCAACTGGAAGTCCGCACCGCTCTCCGTAGGATCTGTACTCTCAAAAACAATCGTAACCTCTGTGTCAACCGTCTTGTCAGACAAATCAATAGGAATATCCAGTTCTGTGGCATAAGCCTGAGCAGCGATAGTTCCCGTCAATACACCGTCTATCGTCACCTTCACATCATACACCTTGGATAAGAGAGAACCTTTAAAAGTATAGCTGCCGGGAGCAAGCGTCACTTTTATAGGCTCCAGTTTACCCGAAGCAGACTGTAGCACGTCCGTACTAATTTGATTTGCCACAACATCGGCTGCATTTGCCACTACGGGTATTGCGCCCAATGCAATAATTGAGTAAACAAATTCAGATCTCATAACAAAACTTTTAAGTTATTAATTAAATTTATTAAATGTTTCATATATACATATATGTACGCGTGAGGTTTTTTCCACCCAAGCAGATACAATTATCTCCATTAATTTTCACAAATGTATGCATTTTATTGTGAAAAGAATTGGGGATAACCCTGAGATTACGCGAAACCCACAATTCTCTTCGCGAACTATCGGGCATACCTGAACGGCCAGCGGCAAAACTGACACAGGAAGACCTCGCCTTGCTCGTCAACTGACTGGTCTAAACGTATTTCCGTTTCCCGGCCACAACTGGGGCATTTAATTTTCATCGTCTTTGCCTTTCATGCTGTCAATAAGACCGCGTAAAACAGGTTTTGAAATGTGCAGGGAGATGTTGTTGCCCAAATCGTCCGAGAGGAAGATGCTCTCCTTCACTGTGTTGATGCGGAAAACGCGCCGAAGGTTAACGATGTATTTTCGACCCAAACGCATTAAACGGAAGCGCTCGCTGTCCACAGAAGTCAGGCGAGACTCTATCTTCACAAGACCGAAAGGCAGCAGGAAATGAGTACCCGAGGCATAATAGACGTCCGTGTAGTGGTCATCGGCCTGCATATAAAGCACTTTGTCGAGGTCAATAACGTAGAGTTCGTCGTAGGCGCTTAAATATAGAAGCGAGTCTTGCTGCATCTGCTTCAAATAATCTCCCCGGTGCCCTTCGGGAGATTGGCTTTAAGAATGTAACAAACACTCAGGCATAAAAACAAAAAAACGGGGCAACCATCTTTGCTCGTCCCGCAACTCAAGGCTCTCGCATGCCCGACCAAGTAGGACGAGCAACGCAGAAGCCCCGAATATATTGACTATCCGCCACAGCGGACAACGAGTCCGCTATGCGCAAGAGACAATACATCCAAAACATCCGTCGCTGCTCTGACCTTTGACTTGGTTCTGAATTTGCGAGATTCTGAGTCGCCAAAGACAAAGCGTTTGACAAACGCTTTTTCATTAATATGCATCCCGCCCGCCATCGTTACAGGCTTCTGCATTTGCTCTGCCTTAGATAAAGTCGTTTGGGATGATGCAAAAGTACTAAATAAAAATGATATAAGGAATATTCGAGGACGTTAAAAAAAGTTAATCAAACAATATCTGTTCGACATTTCCTTCTTAGAGAGAACAGTATGGACTTACAGTGAAAAATCCCCGCTGCAGTGCACGCCGTAGCAGGGATTTCTCAACCTTACTTTTAAAGTATGGTCAAATAAACAAAGAAGGGCGGCCGAAATCCGGCAGCCCTAATCTTTTAACCATTAACCCTTAACCGTTACCTCACTCCCCGCCGCCGCCGAGGGCGATGTAGAGAGCGATGACGGAACGGGCGCCGTTGTAGAGGTTGGTGGCCTCGTTGAGCTGAGCGCTCAGCAGGCGCTCCTGCGCCGAGAGCACCTCAAGATAGCTGGCCTTGCCGGCGTCCATCAGCTCGTGCGTGCCGCGGTAGGCCTCGCGCAGCACCTCCACCTGGCGGGTGTAGAAGCCGTACTTCTCGCGGGCGTCCTGACAGTCGGCCATAGCCTCGTTGACCTGGTTGCCGGCATTGACGACCGTCTGCACGTATTTCTTTCTGAGGTCTTCCTCCGTCAGCTTGGCAATCTTGTGGGCGGCGCGTATCTTGCCGCGGGCGAAGACGGGCTGCATGAGCTGCCCGGCGAAGTTGAGCAGCAGCTTGCCCGGATCCATCACCACACCGCCGGCGGAATTGGTCCAGCCCACCGTGCCGCTGAGCGTGACGCTCGGGAAGAAGGCGGCGCGGGCGCTCTGCGTGTTGTAGAAGGCCTCCTCCATGGCGAAGTTGGCCATGCGGATGTCGGGGCGCAGTTCCAGCATCGTGGCGGGAACGCCAATCCTGAGATACTGCGTGTCGAACATACGCTGACCGGCATCGCCCAGCGCCTCGGGATGGTGGAGTGAGGTGGTGCCCCAGGAGGCCCGCTCAATGTGGCGCGGCGTGACGCCGAGCAGCACGCAGATGGCGTTCTCCACCTCGCGTATGGCACGATGCACGTCAACAATCTGCGTCTTCACATCGAGATAGGACGACTCCAGCTGGTTGACGGCCGTCGAGTAGGCCTTGCCGTTCTCCCAAAGCGCGCGTTGCGTATCCAACGAGGCACGCCAGAGGCTGTCGGTCTGGATGAGGATGTCGAGCTCGCGGTCGAGCAGCTGCAGCATATAGTATTGCTGCGCCGTGGTGGAGATGAGGTTGACGCGGACGGCTTCCTTCTGCATCTCGGCCTGCATCTTCACGGCCTTGGCGGCGCGCTTCTTGTTGGTGATGGCGCCGAAGAAGTCGAGGTCGATGGAGAGCTGCAGCGGCAGCGCGTAGGTCTTGGACCAGGGCAGGTCGTCGAAGCGCGTGAGGCTGCCCTGCGGGGCGAGGGTGAGCGACGGCGCATAGCCCAGCCTGGCGGCCTTCAGCGAGGCCTCGCTCTTCTCCACGGCGATGCGTGCGGAGTTGAGGTCGGTGTTGCCGGCAAGCACGGAGTCGATAAGCTGCTGAAGCAGCGGGTCGGTGAAAAACTCGCGCCACGACATGGCGGAGATGGAGGCATCGCCCGTGGCCTCCGCAATGTCGGCCGAAGTGCCGAAAGCGTCGGCGGGCGCCTCGACCTTCTGTTCGTATTTCTTGAAGAGGCCGCAGCCCGAGAGCATCAGCACGGCGGCCAGGAGAAGGATGATATTCTGTTTTTTCATATTCATTGCTTCGTTATCACGTTATGACCTTATTCCGCTGCGGCGGCGTCTTCCGTCTTCACCGTGCGGCCCTGGAAGCGCTCGTGGAGCTTCTGGAACACGATGAAGAAGGCAGGCACACAGAAGAGCAGTGCCACTGTGCCGATGCTCATGCCGCCGATGACGCCGAGGGCCAGGGCGCGGTTGCCGTTGGCGCCGGCGCCGCCCTCAATCACGAGGGGCACCATGCCGATAATCATCGTGAGCACCGTCATGAGAATAGGGCGCAAACGCTCCTTGCAGGCCTCGAAGGCCGCCTCGGCAATCTCCATGCCCTGAGCGCGGCGCTCGCTGGCAAACTCGGTGATGAGGATGGCCGTCTTGGCCAGGAGGCCGATGAGCATGATAACACCCGTCTGCAGATAGATGTTGTTGTCCATGCCCGGCAGGCTGAGCAGATGGCCGAAATAAGCAAACACGAAAGCACCCATCAGGCCGAAGGGCACGCTCAGAAGCACGGCCATCGGCGTGAACCACGAATTGTAGAGCGAAGCCAGGATGAGATAGATGAGGATGGCGCAAATCACGTAGATGAAAGCCGTGGCGTTGGAGCCGGCCTGCTCCTCCAGTTCGCGCGACATGCCGCTGTACTCATAGGTGGCCGTGGCGGGCATCTCCTGGCTGAACACCTCGGTGATGGCCTTGTGGGCGTCGCCCTCGGCATAGCCGCTGCCGGGCGTCACGAAGCAGGTGATGCTCTGGAAGAGGTTGAAATGCTCGATGTTGGAGGGGCCCACAATCTCCTTGAGGCTGACAAACTCGGAGATGGGCGCCATCTTGCCGCCGCGCACCTTCACGAAGATGTTGTGGAGCGAAGAGGGATCGAGGCGATAGTCGGGCGAAGCGCACGCCATGATGCGATAGACCTTGCCGAACTGGTTGAAGTTGCCGATATAGGAACCGCCGCAGAAGGAGCCCAGCGTGGAGAGCACCTCGGAGGGCGACACGCCGGCACGGTCGCACTGGGCAGCGTCCACATCCACCTCATACTTGGGATAGCGCTCGCTGTAGGACGACAGGGCCGAACCTATCTCGGGGCGCTCCGACAGCTTGGCCAGGAAGTGCTCCGTGCGCTCGGCAAACTCCGAAAGGTTGCCGTCGGAGGGGTCTTCCACCACAAGGTTGACACTGTTGTTGGTGCCGTAGCCCGGAATCTGGGGCATCTGGAAGGGCAGCACCTCCACGTTCTTGATGTCCTTGCAGGCATAGTAGAAGCGGCCGATGACAAGGTCAATCATGTGGTTCATGCCGGGGCGCTCGTCCCAGTTCTTCAGGCGGATGATGAGCGTGGCAAAGTTGGAGCCGGCACCGGAAATCATGCCGTAGCCGCAACAGGTGGCACGCGCCTCAAGTTCGGGAATCTCGTTGACCTTGGCCTCCACCTGGCGCACAATCTCGCGCGTCTGCTTGAGTGTGGTGCCCTCGGGGGTGCGCACCTCAGCCAGGATAACGCCCTGGTCCTCCTGCGGCACAAGGCCCGAAGGCAGGCTCCGCATGAAGAACACCAGCAGCACGGCGGCAACCGCCAGCAGACCCCACGAGAATACGGGGCGGCCGATGAACTTGTGGACGGCCTTGCTGTATTTGTTGTAAACGGCATTGTAGCTCACCTCGTAGGCCTTCTTGGTGTAGTAGGTCAGGCTGCGGCCTTCACCCTCCTCCGACACCTTCATCATGATGGCGCACAGGGCGGGACAGAGCGTCAGAGCCGACACACACGAGAGGCCCACACTGGAGGCAATCGTGATGCCGAACTGGGTGAAGAACGTGCCCGAAGTGCCCGGCATGAAGGTGACGGGGATGAACACGGCCATGAAGACCAGCGTGCAGGAGATGACGGCCACCGTCACCTCGCTCATGGCCTGGCGCGTGGCCTCGCGGGCATCGGTGATGCCGTGCTCCATCTTGGCCATGACGGCCTCCACCACCACAATGGCGTCATCGACCACCGTGCCGATGGCCAGCACGAGGGCGAAGAGCGTGAGGATGTTGAGCGAGAAGCCGGCCAACTGCACCACCGTGAAGGTGCCCATCAGCGAGACGATGATGGAGATGGAGGGAATGAGCGTGGCCTTGAAGTTCTGCAGGAAGAAGAACACCACCAGAATCACAAGAATGATGGCGATGACGAGCGTCTCCACCACATTGTGGATGGCGGCGAAGAGGAAGTCGTCGCTGGTGAGCAGCGTCTGGAACTCCAGGCCGGCGGGCATCGACTTCTTCATCTCCTCGCAGGTCCTGTTGATGTTGGCATTGACCTCGGTGGCGTTGGCGCCGGGAGCCTGGAAAATCATGAACATGGAGCCGGGCGAGTCGCTGATGTTCGAGGTGAAGTTGTAGCTCACGGCACCGATCTGCACCTCGGCCACGTCGCTCAGATGGAGCAGATGGCCGCCGTCGGCGGTGCGCAGCACGATGTCGTTGAACTCCTCGATGCTCTTGAGCGTGCCCTTATACTGCATGGAATACTGATAGGCGTTCTCCGACTGCTCGCCCAAGGAACCCGTGGCGGCCACGAAACTCTGGCTACCGATGGCGGCGAAGATGTCGGCGGGCGAGAGGCCGTATTGGGCCATCACGTCGGGCTTCATCCAGATGCGCAGGGCGTAGGTGTTGCCCAAGTTCTGCACATCGCCCACGCCGGAGATACGCTGCAGGCGCGGCTTGATGTTGATGTCCACATAATTGGAGATGAAGTCCTCGCTGTATTTGCCGTCTGTGCTGCGCAGGGAGATAATCTGCAGGATGTTGTTTTGGCGCTTCTCCGTCTTGACGCCCACCTTGACCACATCGGCCGGCAGCAGGGAGGTGGCGATGGCGACACGGTTCTGCACGTTGACGGCCGCCATGTCGGGAGAGACGCCCTGCTTGAAATAGACGGTGATGGTGACCTCACCGGTGGACGTGGCCTTGGAGGTCATGTAGGTCATGTCGGTCACACCGTTGACGGCCTCCTCTATCGGCTGAATCACGGATTTCATCACCGTGTTCTGGTCGGCGCCGGAATAGGTGGTGGTGATTTGCACCGTGGGGGGCGCAATGTCGGGATACTGCTCCACGGGCAGCGTGGACATCGAGATGTAGCCCACCAGGGCTATCACGATGGAGATGGCGCACGCCATCACATATCTGTTAATGAAAATGTTACCTTTCATTTCACATTCTGCATTTTACATTTAACATTTCGCATTGTTTATTCTGCATTGTGCATTATGCATTATGCATCAAAACAACACCTTCTGCCCCTCGGTCACGTTGTTGGCGCCGACGGTGACAATCTTATCACCCACGTTGAGGCCGTTGCGGACGATGCAGTCCTGTCCGTTGCCGATGTCCTCCATCGTCACACTGACGGCGGACGCCGTGCTGTCGGGCTGCACCTTATAGACCAGAGTCTTGTCCTGCAGGCGCACCACGGCGTTCAGCGGCACGACAATCACGTCCTTCTCCTCACGCTGGAGCACCACCGTGCC
Organism: uncultured Bacteroidales bacterium; assembly: GCA_902791295.1. Taxonomy (GTDB): domain Bacteria; phylum Bacteroidota; class Bacteroidia; order Bacteroidales; family Bacteroidaceae; genus Physcousia. The sequence continues at coordinate 32,891 of CADAVI010000010.1, forward strand.
CTGAATGCCGGAATAGAGGTTGCCGTCGGGGTTGGGGAACAGGGCCTTGCAGGACAGCGAACCCGTGACGTCGTTGACCACGCCCGTGATGCTGCTGATGCGGCCCTTGTAGGGATACTCCGTGCCGTTCTTCATCACAAACGTCACCTCGGGCAGGTTGTCCATATAGTCCTGCTTCTCACGCTCGGAAACGCCTTCCTGCACCATTGCCTCGATGACGGATTCCGTGAGGGAAAACTCCGCTCTCATCGTGGCGTTACCGCTCAGGATGGTGAGCTCGGTGAGGGGCGACACCTGGTCGCCGGTGCGCACGGGAATCTCGCCGATGACACCCGTCACAGATGCCGTGACGGTGCAGAAGCCCAGATTCACCTTGGCGCGGTTGACCGAAGCGCGCGCCTGGGCCACAGCGGCCTGAGCACGCTTGTAAGAGTTCTCCGAATTGTCGAGCATATAGCGGCTCACAATCTTTTTCCCGAAGAGGTTTTTGTTGCTCTCATATTCGAGCTTGGCCGAAGCCTCGCTGGCCAGGGCAGCCTCCAGATTGGCCTCGGCGGCCTCCAGCTCCAACTGTGCGTTGCGCGAGTCAATGACGAAGAGCACATCGCCCTTACGCACCTGCTGGCCCTCGGTGACGGCAATCTGCATGAGCTGGCCGCTCACCTGAGGCGTGACGGTCACGTCGGTCTCGCCCTTGAGTTTGGCGCTGAATTTCATCGGAGCCGTAACGTCCTGCTTCTTAACTGTCAGAGTCTCAAACGACGTCTGGGTTTCCTTGGGCATGTCGAGCCCGCAGGAAGACAGAGCCGCGATGGCACAAATCATCGGTGCCCACTTCGGGAAATGAATTTTTTTCATATTTTAAAAATTATATGTTATATCAGTTAAGCCGATTTGTCACAATAATCCGCACAAATTTACGGAAAAAAAATTGATACCTCCAAGCATGCGTTCAATAAATTACGAAAAAAAACGTCATTTCCTCTACTTTTGCCGCCATTCATACGACATGAAGCATCAAAATCTGCAAAAAAGGCGGTCACAGTCATAAAAAAACACCGTAAGCGAATGCCGTATGAAAACTTTTCCGTAACTTTGCACCCGCTTTCGCGCAGGTCGCTGACGAAAAAAGAGTGGTTCGTTATGCCTGCGTCGATCGACAACACAACCTTTAAAGTCAGTCAAAACATTATGGCAGATTTCATTAAGATTGCTGAAGAAGCATTCGCTACGGGGAAGCAGCATCCCGCCTTCAAGGCCGGCGACACCATCACCGTGGCTTACAAGATTGTCGAGGGTAACAAGGAGCGTATCCAGCTCTACCGTGGCGTGGTCATCAAGATCAGCGGTCACGGAGACAAGCGTCGCTTCACCGTGCGCAAGATGAGCGGCACCGTGGGTGTAGAGCGTATCTTCCCCATCGATTCGCCCAACATCGACAGCATTCAGGTCAACAAAGTGGGTAAGGTGCGTCGCGCCAAGCTCTACTACCTGCGCAACCTCACAGGTAAGAAGGCCCGCATCGCTGAAAAGCGCATGAACGTGAAGGAGGAAGAGGCTTAAGCCCTTCTCCCCTTCTCTCCTTACAAAAAAGAACATCAGCCTCTCCCGAGCGGAGGGGCTGACTTCGTTTTATATACCTCTTTATAATATACTAAATAAAAAAGTGGCGGCGTTCAGACCACCAGTCCGTCGGCAAGGCGGATGGTGCGGTCGGTCTGACGCGAAAGGCTCTCGTCGTGGGTGACGATGACGAAGGTCTGATGCAACTCGTCGCGAAGGCGGGCAAAGAGGGCATGGAGCTCCTCCTTGTTGCGACTGTCGAGACTGCCGGAAGGCTCGTCGGCCAGTACGACGGTGGGCCGGTTGACCAACGCACGCGCCACAGCCACACGCTGCTTCTCGCCGCCGGAGAGCTCGTTGGGACGGTGCGCTGCACGCTCAGAGAGCCCCATGAGGTCGAGCAGTTCCGACGCACGCGCAGCAGCAGCCTTGCGGTCGGCACCGCCGATAAGGGCGGGAATCATCACATTCTCCAAAGCGGAAAATTCGGGCAGGAGCTGATGAAACTGAAACACGAAGCCTATCCGGCTGTTGCGCAGCCGGGCCAGACGGCGCTCGGAGAAGCGGTTGACACACTCGCCGTCGATGAGCACCTCGCCGCTGGTGGGGGCATCCAGTGTGCCCATAATCTGGAGCAGCGTGGTCTTGCCGGCGCCGCTGCTGCCGACGATGCTTACGAGTTCACTCTCACCGATGGTGAGGTCGATGCCCTTGAGCACCTCAAGGGCGCCGAAACTCTTGTGAATGTCCTTCAGTTGTATCATTGGCCTTGGTCGGGATAAATCAACAGAATGTTGGTGTGGGAGAAATAGCGGCGGAGCTGCAGAGGCAGACCGCTCATGGCGCCCCGGTAGGAGATGTAGCCGGGACGCGAGGCAACGAACACCATGAGGTCGTCGCGCCCCACACGCTGCTGCAGCGACATGATGCGCGTCCACATGGACATCTCGTGATACTCGGCACGCAGCGAACCGTGGTGCTGCCGCAGATAGGAGCGCAGATAGGACAAAGTGTCGGCCGGAGCGTGAAACTCCACGCGGGCATCGATGTTGGCCGCCACGCGGCAGACATGCTCCAGCCACTTGTAGAAGCCCACCTCCAGTTCCGCCTTCTGCGGCATCGCCACCACGATGTGGCGCAACGTGGAGGGAGGCACCAGACTGTAGTAGGCCACCACCTCAAGGGGAATGGCATCCACCAGTTTGGAAAGCCGGGAACTCTGGGAGTCGGCGGGATTGAAAGCCAGCAAAACCTCGCCGCACTCAAATTCACGCATCGTGTGATGGACGCCCGAAACGATGTTGTTGCTCACGCGCGACATCACCCGCATATCGACATCGGCAGCCGAACAGATGCGACGCGCCGTGTCGAGCCGCTGGCGTGCAACACTCTGCCGCTGCTCCGTGGCCTTGTCCTCCAGCGTGACCGTGAGCCCCATCACCGGAGTGGAGATGGCATGGTTGCAGAGCATGATGGAGAGCTGGGTGAGATGAGGCATCACCGCCTCGTCGAAATAGAGCGTGAGGCAACGGCCGTGATATGCGCCGCGGTTGTCTTCCGTGCGCGCCTCCCTGATGGTCAGGCGCCGCGCGCCGCGGTCGGTGGCTATGGAGGAGACTACACAGGAGAAGAGGATAAGCATCACCGAGGCGTTCAACACGGTGTCGTCGAGCAGTCCCACCTCGGGTGCCGCAGCCGTCATGACGATGGCCAGCGCACCCGCAGAATGCGCACTGGAGAGACCGAAGGAGAGGAGCCGCGTGGCGCTGTTGCTCCGCGTCAAAGCCTGATGTATCGCCGCAGCAATCCACTTGGAGAGGAGTCCGATGACCACCATCACCGCAGCCGCCAAAGCCGTTGCACCGGAAGCCGTGAAGACACGAATGTCTATCAGCATGCCCACGCCGATGAGGAAGTAGGGCACGAAGAGTGCATCGGAAAAGAACTCTATGCGGTTCATCATGGGCGACTTGCGCGGGATGAGCCGGTTGACCAGCAGGCCGCACAGGAAAGCGCCCAGGAGCGGAGCAATGCCCGCAATGCGCGCCAGCGCCGCAGAGAAAAACAACAGCAGGAGGATAAAGATAAACTGCGTGACGCGGTCGTCAAAACTGCGCAGGAACCACCGCGTGAAACGGGGCACACAGAATATCATGGCAGCCATATAGCTCACTATGCTCAAGGCCAGAAACAGCAGGTCCCACCCCGACTGCGACGCCTCCACGTCAATCATCACCGCAAATATCAGCAGCGAGAGAAACGTGGTGAACGCCGTGGCCACCACGGAGACCACCACCTTGGGATGATGCGACAGACCGTAGCGCTGCACCACGGGATAGGTGACGAGCGTATGAGAAGAAAGGATGCAGGCCAGGAGGGTGGACGTCACCCACCCAAAGTCCAGGAGCCAATGAGACGCCGCCAGCCCCATGGCGAACGGCACGAGAAAAGTGAGCACGCCGAACGCGATGCCCTCGCGCCCGAAGCGCTTCACACTGCCCAAATCGAGCCCCAGGCCCGCCATGAGCATGATGAGGTAGATGCCGACCTGCCCGAATATCTCGAAGCTGCGGTCACGCTCAATCAGACCCAAGCCGTGCTCCCCAAGCACGATGCCGGCCACGATGAGTCCGATGATGCTGGGGATGCGCAGACGGCGCAACACGATGGGTGCCAGCAGGATGACTGCCAGCACCACCAGGAATATCCATGTAGGGTCCTTAATCAAAAGAATGTGTTTTAGGAGGTTATGCGAAGCGCTTGTCGTTCTTCAGCAGCCACTCGGCAATCTGAACAGCGTTGAGCGCGGCGCCCTTGCGAATCTGGTCGCTGACAAGCCAGAAGGTGATGCCGTTGGGGTTGGCCAGGTCCTTGCGCACACGGCCGACATAGACATCGTCACAACCCTCGAGGAAGAGGGGCATGGGATACTTCTTGTCTGCGGGCTCATCCATCAGCTGAAGACCTTCGCCGTTTTTGACGGCCTCCTGGAACTCTGCCACGCTGACGGGACGCTCCGTCTCCGCCCACACAGCCTCGCTGTGGCAGCGGAGGGAAGGCACACGCACACACATGGCCGAGCAGTCGGCATCGGTGTGCATGATTTTCTTCGTCTCGTTGTACATCTTCATCTCCTCCTTGGTGTAGCCGTTGTCGGTGAAGACGTCAATCTGGGGAATCACATTGAAAGCCAGCTGATAGGCAAACTTCTCCACGGTGGGCTTCTCGCCGGCCAGCACCTGACGGTACTGCTCGTAGAGCTCGGCCATAGCGGCGGCTCCGGCACCCGAAGCGGCCTGATAGGAGGACACGTGGATGCGCTTGATGTGGCTGATGTTCTCCAAAGCCTGCAGCGCCACCACCATCATGATAGTGGTGCAGTTGGGGTTGGCAATAACGTTACGGGGACGGTCCAGGGCATCCTTGGCGTTGCACTCGGGCACTACCAAAGGCACATCCTTGTCCATGCGGAAAGCGGAAGAGTTGTCAATCATCACACAACCGTATTTCGTGATGGTCTTCTCAAACTCCTTCGACGTGCCGGCTCCGGCAGAGGTGAAGGCAATGTCGATATCCTTGAAATCGTCGTTGTGCTGCAGGAGTTTCACAGTCAACTCCTTGCCGCGGAAAGTGTATGTGCGGCCAGCACTGCGTTCCGAACCGAAGAGCACCAGCTCGTCCATCGGGAAATTTCTCTCGGCCAACACGCGCAGAAACTCCTGTCCCACGGCACCGCTGGCCCCTACAATTGCTACTTTCATATATCTTTTTCCTTAAATATTTATGTTTTCAAAAGTCACCCTGCCCTACATATCCCCGGGAATACCGCTGCGACGCCACGACTGCATCCACACGAAAAACTGCAGTGTGGAGTAAGCCGGAACGACGGTACCGGCCTCCGCTCCGTAGCCCATGCCCTGAGGTATGTAAATCATCCACATCTCACCGCTCTTCATATATTGCAATGCTGTGGAAAAACCTTCCACGTAATCGCTCACGGGCGCCTCCACTATACCGGCAGTCTTGGGATCGAACTTGCCGAAGAAGGTCTGGGCAAACACCGTCTTGATGGACGTCAGCTCCGTGTCGCTGAAAACATAGTCCATACGCTCCATGAGCCAGCCGCGATAAGCCAGACACACGGTGTCGGTGTAGGTGGGACTCAACTGACCCACCTTTTCCATAGAGCCGACACGCTTCATGACCACGAGGTTGGAGTCGTTACCGCCGGAAGCATCGGTCTTGAGCAAAGTGCGGCGGATGCGCCACACGCTGTTGTCGCCGTTGACCGCAATGTCTGCGCGGGCGGAGTCGAGCACCTGAATAAACCAGGCCGCATTGCGCGCCTGCCAGTTGGCGTAGCCGTCGTAGCTGTCGTCCGTGTCCGAACAGGCCGCAAAGAGAACGCAGGCCAGGACTATGGTCCAAAGCGATTTCATCAAAGCAAACGTTTCAAGAGAGAAGTGATGCTCACCTGATCCTCGATGATGCCGCGCAACTCAGAAATCTTCACACGACGCTGCTCCATAGTGTCGCGGTCGCGCAGGGTGACGGTGTCGTCCTGCATCGTCTGCTGGTCCACCGTGACGCAATAGGGGCAGCCGATGGCGTCCATGCGGCGATAGCGCTTGCCTATCTGGTCCTTCTCCTCGTATTTGCAGTTGAAGTGGAAGCGCAGGTCGCTGATAATCTCCTGAGCCTTCTCCGGCATGCCGTCCTTCTTGGTGAGGGGGAACACGGCCAGCTTCACGGGCGCCAGGGCGGCAGGCAGATGCAGCACGGTGCGCGTCTCGCCGTTGTCGAGCTTCTGCTCCTCGAAGCTGTGACACATGACGGAGAGGAACATACGGTCCACGCCGATGGAGGTCTCGATGACGTAGGGCGTGTAGCTCTCGTTGGTCTCCGGGTCAAAATATTCTATCTTTTTGCCGCTGTATTTGGCGTGGCTCGAGAGGTCGAAATTGGTGCGGGAGTGAATGCCTTCCACCTCCTTGAAGCCGAAGGGCATGCGGAATTCGATGTCGGTGGCAGCGTTGGCGTAGTGCGCCAGCTTGTCGTGGTCGTGGAAGCGGTAGTTCTCCGCGCCGAAGCCGAGGTTCTGATGCCACTTCATGCGTATCTCCTTCCACTTGGAGAACCACTCCAGCTCCGTGCCGGGCTTCACGAAGTACTGCATCTCCATCTGCTCGAACTCCCTCATGCGGAAGATGAACTGACGGGCCACAATCTCGTTGCGGAAGGCCTTACCTATCTGGGCGATGCCGAAAGGCAGCTTCATGCGACCGGTCTTCTGCACGTTGAGGTAGTTGACAAAGATGCCTTGAGCCGTCTCCGGACGCAGGTAGATGGTGGAAGCGCCTTCTGCGGCAGCGCCCACCTCCGTCTTGAACATCAGGTTGAACTGACGCACGTCGGTCCAATTGCGCGTGCCGGAAATGGGGCACACAATCCCCTCGTCGAGGATGATTTGCTTCATGCCCTCGAGATCGATGCCGCCGGGAGCGTTCATCACCTGCTGGTAGCGCTCGTGCAGGGCGTCGCGCTTTTGCTGCGTCTCACGCACGCGCTCCGAGGTCTCGCGGTATTTGGCCTCGTCGAAGCTGTCGCCGAAACGCTTGCGGGCCTTCTCCACCTCCTTCTCAATCTTGTCGTCGTATTTGGCTATCTGCTCCTCGATGAGCACATCGGCGCGATAGCGCTTCTTGGAGTCGCGGTTGTCGATGAGGGGGTCGTTGAACGCATCCACGTGGCCGGAGGCCTTCCAGGTGGTGGGGTGCATGAAGATGGCGGCGTCGATGCCCACGATGTTCTCGTGGAGCAGCACCATGGACTGCCACCAGTACTGCTTGATGTTGTTCTTCAGCTCCACACCGTTCTGACCGTAGTCATAGACGGCGCCGAGACCGTCGTAAATATCACTCGAGGGAAAAACGAATCCGTATTCTTTACAATGCGAAACTATTTTCTTAAAAACGTCTTCTTGCTGTGCCATTTTATGAGTTTTAATAATTATTCGGGCGCAAAATTACGAAAAAAAACGGAAATAGAAGGAAAAACAGCCCGACTACGACCAAGAAGTATCAACTTTTTTGTACCTTTGTGGAGATTTTCACGGATTGAAGCTGCGGTTGTGGTGGAATTGGTAGACACGCCAGACTTAGGATCTGGTGCTTTCGGGCGTGAAGGTTCGAGTCCTTTCAGCCGTACTTTTCTTTCCGCGAGTGATGTTATGGGTCAAAATTAAGAACAAAAAAAAGACATGCAAGCAGGAGAAAGAAATTCATTCAGTGGTTCTTTGGGGTTTGTGCTCGCCGCAGCCGGTTCGGCCGTGGGCCTGGGCAACATCTGGCGTTTCCCCTACCTGGCCGCGCGCGACGGCGGCGGCCTGTTTCTCATGATATACATCATACTGGCCGTGACCTTCGGCTTCACGCTGCTCATCACGGAGGTGGCCATCGGACGCCGCACGCAGCAGGGTCCCCTCACGGCCTACCGCCAAATCAACAGAAACTGGGGCTTCCTGGGGTGGTTTGCCTTTATCGTGCCCTACATCATCTATCCCTACTACTGCGTCATCGGCGGATGGGTGGTGAAATACTTCGCCACATACCTCTCCCTGGAAGGGCAGGAGGCTGCAGCCGACGGTTATTTCGGCAATTTCATCACGGCCCAGTGGGAGCCCGTCATCCTCATGGCCATTTTTGCGCTGATGTGCTTCTACATCGTGTATCGCGGCGTGGAGAAAGGCATTGAGAAATACTCCCGCATCATCATGCCCGCGCTGGTGGTGATGGTGAGCGCCATCTGCATCTACTCCCTCTTCATCAGCCACACGGATGCCGACGGCGTGACGCGCACCGGCATGGACGGCGCCGCCGTCTATTTCATCCCCAACTTCGAGGGGCTGACCGTGCGCCGCTTCCTCATGATTTGTCTCGACGCCATGGGCCAGCTGTTCTATTCGCTGTCGATTGCCATGGGCATCATGGTGGCCTAGGTCTATGTCTTCATGGGCACGGAGGGCATGAAGGCCGGCCCGGGCCTGATGTTCATCGCGCTGCCCAAGGTGTTTGAGAGCCTCGGCGTGTTCGGCTCCGTCGTGGGCATGGTGTTCTTCCTCATGGTGCTCTTTGCCGCATTGACCAGCGCCGTGTCCATCCTCGAAGCCATTGTGGCGAGCGTGAAGGACAAGTTCGGCTGGAGCCGCAAGAAGAGCGTCATCATCATGGCTGGCACCGGCTTCCTCTGGTCGGTGGTGGTGTGCCTGGGCTATAATATATGGTATTTTGAATATCCCCTGCCCAACGGCGCCACGGGTCAGATTTTGGACATCTTCGACTATGTCAGCAACAACGTGCTGATGCCCGTCCTCGCCATTCTCACCTGCGTGCTCATCGGCTGGGTGGCCAAGCCGCGCCTGCTGGTGGGCGAGATGCGCCTCAACGGCTACAGGTTCCGCCGCAAGGGCATGTATTTCGTGATGCTGAAATACGTGGTGCCCGTGATGCTCACGGTGCCGCAGCGGAATTTGCGGATCTCAAAAGCGAGGCAAGCAAATAAGTCATCGCAAGTTTCGACGTAAAGAAGCCGTTGCTATAATTACTGGCGAATACGACCTTCTTCCTAATCATCAACGGGAAATCGTTGAGCAATGCGATTTGGGAGGTGACGGCAAACATTTTTGCGGCCATTCTCCTGATGAGGTGTGGTATATCAAGTTGATGAGGAAATAGTTTGACAGACCCGCCTTGCAAGAGCCCTTTCAGGTTTCAGGCATGGCGGTACTTTGTTTATGTAAGGAGATTAGAAGAGGCTTACGACTTATCTTCAAAAGCATATTTCTTCCGCCATGGCATTGAGAGCGACACAATCCGCACGGCTGATATGCCGCTTGCCGCTGTCATACGGCCAGGGGCTGAGTATCAGCAATCGTCCTGCCGCACAGGCATCGAAGAGGGCGTCTGCCGGTTTGTAATAATCACGAAAGCCGTTGTCCGTAAGGAGAATGAACGGAGATTGCTCTTTCAGCAACACCTGCATCACCTCTTTTTCGTCGGGTGAGATGAACGGCGACACCATCACCGTCGCTTGGCGTGCCTTCAACACGCAGGCGTTCTTATAGTCACGCAACTCCTTGTCATCGCCGCCGTTAGCTTTTTCCACCATTGCACGCCGCACATGCACAGGGCAATAGGAATCCAGCATCAACAGCCCCACATTGCCCACGCCGTCATAGCTCCGATTGCCAATAGTGATATTCTTCTGTACGCGGAAGAAGCCCGGCCTCAGGCGCTTTGTCGCCAGGCGTTGCGGATTCATCTGAACATACCGAATCATCGTATGCAACTGGCCGCGTCGTGACAAGGGGCGAATGAATGGGCGCTCGGTAAAAATAGGGAAAAGATAGGCTTCTTCGTTCGTTGTTCCTTGGCGCTTAGCCCCTTCGTTCGTTGGCTCCGAATTTAATTCTGCCGCAACCGACAAAGTATATGCCCTGCCATGTTTCTTCACCCCCTGCCAATATCCGCGGACGACAGCGCGAATGCTCGTATCCATCACATGCCTCACATGGATAATGACATGCAGATGATCGGGCATCAGGCAGAATTGGAGAATACGGATTGCCGGATAATGTTTGCACATCACATACAATTCATCAACAACGGCATTGCCCAAGGCCGTCCGCTCTATTCGCGCTTTCGACGGATCATCATCCGAAATCACCAACGTTCCGAGCAACGGCTCACGTGACGGTACCGTCAGCGTGATATGATACACCCCGACACCTTTCCACGCTCTTCCAGGCTCCTGCCATTGCCATTTATCCCGTTCCGTCATGCTTTTGTGATTTCGACAGATATGTTTCTGTTGTTTTATAAAATACGCCTATTTCGAATTGTTTAAAATCTTTCTGGAACAAAGGTACAAAAAAGTTTCGGCTTTAGCCCTCTGATGCTAAAAAAAAGACAAAAGAAAGGGGCACCCGCGCGGATGTCCCTTTCTTTTTTGTCGTATTACGCTCTGCCTTAATAGGCCTTGAGGCGATAGATGAGACTCAGCTCGATGCGGTCGCGGTTGAAGTCGGTGAGGGCAGGGTGGTCATACATCGTGGTCTTGCCGATGTAGGCCAGAGAGACGCGGGCGTCCTGAGTGAGGTCGGGAATCCACTGCACAGCAGCCTGATAGCCGATGTTGGTGCGATAGGCGTCGAAGTCGGGATTGTCTCCGCAGGAAGCACGCTCGTAGCGTACGCCGGCCGTCAAGTTCCAATGGGGCGTGGGCTGGTAGGCACCATCAAAGAGCACACTGTGGTAGCGCGTGTCGCGGGCAATGGTGTTCATGCCGAAGACCTGAGACATCTCGGCAGAAATAATCTTGTGATGGTCCACCTGCTCCCAGGCGCCGTAGTAGTCGAGCGTCAGCTGCCACTTCTTCATATTCAGCTTGGTACCCGTCATGAGCAGGTGGCTGTAGTTGTTCTTCACCTCACTCAGCAGGGAGTAAGAGTAGAGCGTCTGCAGCTTGCCGCCGAAGAATTTGCCCACCCAGCAGAGCGATGTGGCTGCGGGAAAATAAGAAGACTTCAGGCTGCCGTCCTCGGGAAAGTAAAGCTCGGTGCGGTCGTTGTTGGTGTTGTGCACGCCGAGTATCAGCGAGTGGTTCTTGTTCACGTTCCAGGTGCCCTGAACACCCAGATGGAAGCCGTCGATGCCGTTCAGCCAGTCGCAGAACTCCAGCACCTGGATGGGGTTGTCGTCGTACTGATAGCCGCCGAGCGCCACACCGATCTTACCGGCGCCGATGTCGAAGCGGTCGTTGAACTTGTAGCGCACCATCATCCAGTCGATGTTGTTGCTGAAATTGTCGCTCTGCTGATAGCCGGGACGGTTGAGGCGGTAGCGGAAACGGTAGCTCCAGTGTTTCGTGATGTCGCCCAGCATCTCGAAACGCAACTGACGCCCGACAAACGAGGCGCCCTTGTCCTCACCGTTGAAGCGGTTCTGAAAGGTCAGGTGCGTGTTGAAATAAATGCTGATGGCCTCAGTCTTCTTCTCCAACTTGAAGATACGCTCTGCCAGCGAGAGCGTTTGTTCCGATTCATTACCCAAACCGAGGTTGGTGCCCTGTGCCATCGCCTCCGTGCTCCACATCATGGCTGCGGCAACGGCCGAAAGAATAAAACTTTTTTTCATTTCTTTTATATAATACTGTTACTTTATTTAGGGTATAAAATATCAATTCTTTGTCACCGATTTTACAAAACGGGCAACAAAGATAGTTAATTTTTCTTAACCATCAAAATTTTTTACCACCAAAAAGTCCGTTCTTCGCTTTTTTGCGCCGCCGGGGCCGAAAAAAACTACTCGATAAGCGACAAGGCCGTCTCAATCATGGTGTCCACCCCGTCTTTCGCCTTCTCCGTGTCCAACGAGCAGACGACGTCGGGGTCGATGCCGTGCTCCACGACATCTCCATGAGCATCGTATTCAGGACAGGCCGAGAAGCGCACGCCCCATCCGCAAGGCAACTCAGCATTGAAAGGCATGCCGCCTCCCCCACCCGTTCGGTCGCCGGCCACGATGACATAAGGCGCCCGCTTCATGTTGCGCACGAAGGTGTTGGCGGCGGAATAGCAACTGCGGTTGGTCAGCACCACGACAGGACGCAGCCAGAGTATGTAGGCCGGCGGTGTGATATACTCGGGCTCCGGCGACGAGAAATCGTCCCAACCCTTGCCGGTCTTATGGGACATATAGCCCACGTGAGTCTTCTTCTCGAAGAAATGGGAGGACAGGATGTCGCAATAGTCCAAATTGCCGCCTCCGTTGCCGCGAATATCCAGGATGATGCCCTTGCAGTCGATAAAATGGTAGAAGACCTCGTTGATGCCACTGTGACTGACAGCCGACGAGAACGACTCATAGACCACATAGCCCACGCTGTCCTTCACCGTCTTTCCCTCTTCGGTGACGCGACTCCGTTCCAGAATCGTATATTTGAGACCGCCTGCTATCTTGTATTTTGTGCCGAGATAAGCCTCGCGCACTTCAACGTCGAGATTTTTGGGATAATCCTCCTTCCATGACCAGTTGCGCCCCACATCAGCCGTAGAATAGAGGTTCACGTGGCCGTCCTTCAACTCCGACAGCATCGCGGCGCAATGGTCGAAGAGGTTGTACGCATTCATCGTGTCCAGCCTTGCAAACACGTAGCGTCCCCTCACTTCCTTCCAATCCACGCCGAGCGTCCGCTTCTTGTAAGTGAGGAAGCAATAGTGCTCGTCAATCAGCTGCCAGAGCGCCTCGACGTTACCGACATAGGTGTTTTCAAACGGCTCCTCGCTGACACAGCCCGCCAGCAGGAGCATCAGCCCCGTCATCCATATCGTCAGTCTTGCCTTCATCTGTTTTTCACCAATGAGAACCTGCGCACGAAACCTATCATGCCTGTATGCCCCCAGTCGTGCCACTTGAGGTCGTTGACCGACTGCTGACGGATGTCGTTGACATAAGCCACGCGCAAGTAGAAGTTCCTGAAGGGAATGTCGAGCGACAACTGCTGCCGCAGGTTAAATCCGTTGCCGAACCACAGAGGCCTGAAGCATCCGCTCATGCCGTGCTCAGACATCTCATAGTAGCTCTGTCCGTATTCGGGAGAAAAAAGCACGCCGATGACAGGCACGTCGGCCTTGTAGTCCACACGCCAGGTGCGCCCCCAAAGAGGGAACGAATAACGTGCACCGACTGTGGCGGAAAAGCGTATGTTGGCATGCGCATTGGCCGGATTGTTGGCGTTGTTCTCATTGTAGAGCACCCCGGCATACAGACCGCCCAAGGCACCGAGCGTGAGCCGCAGATTCTCCACGGGGCGCCATTTATAGTGCCATCCGGCATCCACACTCACGCCGCCCCCGAACATACGGGGCTTGGACATGACGGTGCCGACGGCGTTGGTTTTGGAGAACTGCCCCTGCACCTGACACAGGAAGCCGCTCTCGCGCTCCGTCGTCCAAAACATCGAAAGCTGCCATCCCGAATACTTGAGGGGCGAGAGATAAGTGTCCTGCACACGGATGCCGCCGAAGCCCAGCAGGAAAGTGTTCTCACGCACCTGTGAACGGAGCGGAAGCACCGACAGTGCACACAGGGCGGAGAGCATCCCATTCTTAATCAAAGTCGAGATGCATCTGGCCATTGAGCTCGTCTCTGATGTCCTCCTGACTTTCCGAGTCATCGGCATGATCTGCCTCTTCCCCGTCTTCGGCACGGAATTCTGACGCCTGCGGCGCTTCCGGCACACGCAAAGGCTCCAGCTCCTCCACACGATCCACCCTGAAGGTGGTGATGCGCTTGCCCTTGGCCTTCGTGCTCTTGACGGCGATGAAGGGCTCGGCCTCCAACTCTATAGGCTCCCGGAAGTCGTCCGGCGCGCCCATGACGACCTTCAGACGGGCGTAGGGCGTATCGGTCAGAAGCAGCAGACGGTTGCCGGGATTCTCACCCATGAATGTCTGTTTCTTCTTCGTGGCCTCCAGGGCAAAACGCTTGATGTAGCAGAATCCGTTCTGATCCTCGTCGATGAGCACCGCCGTCCACACTTTGCCCTCGTCGTATTTCTCTATGCGGAGGACATCGTCCTCAAAGTGCACGTTAAGGTCGAAGCCGGTGAGATAGTATTCGCCGTTGGAACGAATCACCAGAATCTGATCGTCGCTCTGGAATTCGCCCAGACAGACGCCCTGCTCGTCGTAGTTGAGGCGGTTCACATCCTTGTCGTACCACACCTTGCGGCCGCCCAGAGTGCTGCCGCCCTGACTCTTGAGCAGGATGCGTGCGATGTCGTTCTTCGAGAGCAGATTGCCCATGGAAGCACGTCCCTTGATGGCCAGCTGCGAGAAGTCGTAGTCGAAGAACACCTTCTTCAGGCGCGGATTGGGTTTGAGAATCACCTTGATGATTTCGGCCTCGCCGTTGGCATTGCTGGTGAAGTAGTTCACACGGCTCTTGGGCGTGCCCTTTGTCACGTCGTATTCCCTGTCGCGCGTCACGCCGGTGACGTTGAAGCGCTTCACGTAGTAGTTGCCGCCCCGGCCGTCGCGATAGACGCAGTTGTAGATGGTGCGTGCATCGTTTTTCTTGAACACGGCCACATGGATGATTTCCGCCTTGCGCCCTTCCTTCTTCGACTTCTCCGTCTCGCCCACGAAGAGCTTGTCCTGCACGCGCACCACTTTGTAGGTGCCGTCGCGGTAGAAGAGTATCACGTCGTCGATGTCGGAGCAGTTGCAGACGTATTCCTCCTTCTTCAGTCCCGTGCCGATGAAGCCCTCCTCCCGGTTGATGTAGAGCTTTTGGTTGGCCTCCACCACCTTGGCGGCAGAGATGGTGTCGAAGCTCTTGATTTCCGTCAGGCGCGGATGATCCTTGCCGTATTTCTCGCGTATGTAGTCGAACCACTCACAGGTGACGTCCACCATGTGAGCCAGCTCACTGTCTATCTTTTTTATCTCCTTCCTGATGGCGGCAATGTGCTCCTCGGCCTTGTCTTTGTTGAACTTGAGGATACGCGCCATGCGAATCTCCATCAGGCGCAGGATGTCCTCTTTCGTCACCTCGCGCACCATCTTGGGATACCAGGGCGTCAGACGCTCGTCAATCCAGGCGCAGGCTTCGTCCATCGTCTTGGCCTGCTCAAACTGCCGGTCCTTGTAGATGCGCTCTTCGATGAAGATTTGCTCCAGGGAAGCGAAATGGAGCTGCTCCGTGAGCTCTCCCTTGCGGATGAGGCGCTCCTGCCGGAGCAGATTGAGCGTGTTGTCCACGCTGCGCCTGAGCACGTCGCTCACGGTGAGGAACATCGGCTTGCGGTCGACGATGACGCAGCAGTTGGGCGAGATGCTCTCCTCGCAGTCGGTGCAGGCATAGAGGGCGTCAATGGTCTTGTCGCTCGAGGCGCCCGGCTGCAGATGCACCAGGATTTCCACCGAAGCGGCCGTCATGTCTTCCACCTTGCGCACCTTGATCTTGCCCTTCTCCGCAGCCTTCAGTATGCTGTCGATGAAGGTGGAGGGCTTGGAGGCGGTGCCGGTGGTCTTGCCGAACGGCAGTTCGGTGATGGCCAGCGTCTTGTTGTCGCGCTTCTCTATCTTGGCACGCACCCGCACCACGCCGCCGCGCTGTCCGTCGTTGTAGCGCGACACGTCGATCGAGCCGCCCGTGGGGAAGTCGGGATAGAGATGAAACTCCTCTCCGCGCAGATATTTCACGGCGGCCTCGCAGATTTCACCCAAATTGTGGGGCAGTATCTTGCACGACAGACCCACGGCAATACCCTCGGCGCCCTGCGCCAGCAGCAGCGGGAACTTCACCGGCAGCGCGATGGGCTCTTTGTTGCGGCCGTCGTAAGAGAGTTTCCACTCCGTCGTCTTGGGGTTGAACACCACGTCGAGTGCAAACTTAGACAGGCGGGCCTCGATATAACGTCCGGCGGCAGCATCGTCGCCGGTGAGGATGTTGCCCCAGTTACCCTGACAGTCAATCAGCAGTTCCTTCTGCCCCAGCTGCACCAGCGCGTCCTTGATGCTGGCGTCGCCGTGGGGGTGAAACTGCATCGTGTGTCCCACGATGTTGGCCACCTTGTTGTAGCGGCCGTCGTCCATCCTCTTCATCGAGTGGAGGATGCGGCGCTGCACGGGCTTGAATCCGTCCTGGAGATGAGGCACCGCGCGCTCCAGTATCACGTATGAAGCGTAGTCCAGAAACCAGTTCTGGTACATCTGGTTCAAGTGGTGTGTCAGTCCGTCCTGTGGTTGCACGTTGTCTGTCATAAATCTGTCCTTTTCCCCGCAAAGATACGAAAAATCTCTGAAACTGCAAAATATATCGCTGTTTTTGCTTTTCTCTTATTCCGCTTTGTTTTCTGACATCGGTTTGTACCATATATATTTATATACGGAAGAAGCCCCGCTTGCGGCGGGACTTCCTCTTTAAAGTGTCTTTCGCTCCCCCGCTCCCGACGGAAGCGGAGGAGGAAAGTGATGAGCATGTTTACTTCAACTGACCTGCAGCGTTGTACTGCTTGCCGTTCTTCACGATGACAATCTTACCGTTGATGAGGTACTTGCCGTCCTTCAGAGCGCCTTCAGCACTTTCGCTTTCAATCGAACTGATGCCGGTGGGGCTGTCGTTCGAGTAACCAATCTCGGTAATCACAACGGGAACAGCGTCGTCAGCCTGAGTCAGACCGAAGGTGGTGTTCAAACCGTCGCCACCTGCGAGATAGCTCCTGCCGGTAGCGTTGATGTTCTCACCGATGTTGCCGCACTCGTCAATCCTCCATTCGAGGATGATGGTGCCGTCGGCTTCGGTCTTGATGTGCGTGGGAGCAACCTGAGCGCCGTTGTCGTTCTTGCCGTTCAGCCACCAGAGGTAGGACTTACCTTCTTCGGTGCTGATGCCCTTGGCCTTGATGTAGAAGTACTCGATGTTCTCCACATAGTAGGTCTTCGAGGTCTTGAAGTTGAGGTTCACGTTGTTGTCGCCGGTCTTGTTCACCGTGATGGTGCCCATGTCGTCGTCGGCAGTAACGTTTTCAGGACTGATGCGGCCGGCATCGCCTGCAACCCACTCGCTGGGAACGAACTCGTAAGCAAACTCCTCAACGGGCTCGGGAATGGACTCCTGGAAGCCGATGTAGCTGATGACTGCGGGAACAGCATCGTCAGCCAGCGTCATGCCGAAGGTGGTGCTCCAGCCGCCCAGATCGTTGAACTCAGTATCTTCGATGCCGAGCTTGCCGCCAATGGGAATGGTCACGCAATCCCAAGCGAATACGGTCTTGCCTTCTTCCTCGTAGATGCTCGTGGGAGCAATCTGCGAACCGTTGTTGGTGTTGTTCAGCCACCACAGATAGCTTGCAGCCTCACCGGTGGAGAGACCGGTAGCCTTGATGACGAAGTAGCGCTGTTCGGCCTTCACCTCATAGGTCTTGGCAGAACGGAAGACGAGGGCCACGTTGTTGGCACCGCTCTTGTCCACGGTGATGGTGCCGGCTTCGTCGTCAGCAACCACGTTTGCAGGAGCAATGCGGCCGGCATCGCCTGCAATCCACTCGCTGGGAACGAACTTGTAAGACAAGTCCTCAACTTCCTTGAAGAAGGCATTAACAGTCACAGCACCTGCGGGCATTGTGAATGTGCCGACATTATTCTCAACGGGAATCATCTCGCCTATCATGCCACGGCTATAGCCGAGGAAATCCAACTCATAACCTGCATCGGGAGTTACGGTAACCGTCACGGTCTCGCCCGAAGCAGCTTCGGTCTTATCGACTGAAACGGAGCCGTTTTCTGTTTCACCTACGGTGATGGCGTACATTGTAACGGGATCGCCCAGACGAGTGAGCGTCCAGGGACCAATCACGGTGTAGTCACCGGCTGCGGGCTGAGCGTCCTTCGCGATACCGATGGTCACGTCGCCGTCAGCGGTCAGGTTGAAGGTAACTTCGTTGACATACTGACCGGCATTGAACCATGCCTGTACGGCAGCACTGCTGTTGGGCACGTACTTCTCGTTGATGACAACAGAGCCGCTACCTGCAGCGTAGTCGGTCTCGGAAGCACCGTCGTAGCGGTTCTGAACCAACGTGCTGACAGTCTTCTCACCGATGGTGGCATAGAGAGAAGCGAACTTCGTCGTCTCACCATTGGCAATGAAGTTGGCCTCATCAGCCTCACTACCGCTGAAGCGGTAAGCAGCCTGTGCCGTCAGCTTGTACTGACCTGCGGGCAGACTGATGGTCTGCTTGAAGTCGAACTGAGCATTATTGCCAGCCTTCACGATACCGGAGCCGTCGATAAACTTCGTTCCGGCATCATCGAATCCCTTAGGATCGGTGCCGGTCAGATTGGCATTCACGATGTAGTCCGTGTAGTCGGTCTTAGGCTCGAAGGCTGCAATCACATTGACAGCAGCTGCAGGCATTGCGAAGCTTGCGGTGTTACCGTCAATCGTGATGTCCACCTTCTCCTCGTTGAGCATGTAGTAAGCGCCGGCGAACTGATAGTTGGCAGCGGGAGTAGCGGTCAATGTCACCGTCTCACCTTCCTCAGCCTCAGCCTTGTCGGCTACAACGGTGCCGTTTTCTGCATCAGCCACAGTGATGGCATACTTTGCAGGAGCGGGAGCCGGACCGTAGTAGGTCAGACGGAAGTTGTCGAAGATAACCCACTGATGTACATTCTCGCCATTCTTGACACCTACGGTCAAAGCACCGTCCTCATTGAGTGTAAACTCGATGGGATCAATCGTGTACTTGCCTTCGGTGAACGAGTAAGAAGCATCAGTCATGCTGCCTTCATCTCCGGTCTTCACGGGAACCTCAGCAGTAGCATCACCGATATAGAATACGGGAGCAGCTTCCACTACGTTGTCGTCCTGACGATAGAAGCCCTGAGCCGTCAACTTGTAAACACCGGCAGGAGCGTTAGCGATGGTCTGGTAAATATTGAATGCAGCATGGTAAGACTCTGCATTACCGTTACCGTTGCCGCCATCGCAACCGCCGCCCAGATTCTTGTTGTTGCCGGAAACGAACTCAACCGTCCAAGCCTCCTGGCGCTGATCGTTGCGGTTGAAGTCGGCATCCTTCAGCAAGAAGGTGGCGTCCACGCCGTTGTCGGCAGTGGCTTCGGCCATAGCAGCCAAACCGTCTGTCATGCGGCCAGCCTCCAAAGTAGCAGCATCGATAAACTGCCAAGCATAAGGCTCGCTGACAAATGCGAGGTTGTCGTTCTCGTCAACGCCGATGTACTGAGCACCGTTGCCGATGCTGTACTCCTCAGCACCAATCTGCTCAATAGCCCATGCGAATGCTCCACCGTCCATATAGAGACCATCGCTGAGGAAGTGGCTTTCGCCACCGTTGCTTACGCGAGAGTCAATCTTTACCTTCTTGCTTTCGTCAGCAGTCAGGGTCAGGTCGAGACCTGCAGCGTTGACAATACCGCGAGTGCCCCAAGCGTGACCTGCGGCCATATACTTGCCGTCGGCGTTCTTCACATAGTACTTGCCGTCGAAGGCCACATAGTTGGCAGCCTTGAAGGCGTCGATAGCAGCGTTGAGGGCTGCGATTGCGGCCTCAAACTCGGCAATGTTCAGCTTGTTGCTGGCCTGAGCGGCTTGAGCGGCCTCAATAGCGGCAGCAAACTCTTCCTTGCCATTGGTCTTGTAAGCGTCAGCGTTCAGAGCCTCAGCCTTGGTGATGGCAGCAGCCATCTCAGCCTTGTCAAGAGCGTAGAGCGCCTTGGCGCTGGTGAACCATGTGAGCTGATAAATCTGCATCGAGTGCCAGTTGGTACCAGCTTTAGCCTTACCCATACCGAGCTTGATGGTACCGTCAGTCACTTCAACGTCGAACTGGCGGAAGTTGTTCTCTGTAGTGGAAGTAGCGATGTGAGCTACGATGAACTCCTGCTGGTCGTTAGCAAATACGTATGCAACGTCCTCTGCGCCGTCGGCCATATCACTGTCGAAACCGCGACCGCTGGTGAAGAAGGCATTGGCATAGAAGCCCACCTTATAGGTACCGTTGGTCAGGCCGGTGATATTCTGGTAGATAATCTGACCGGTAGTGGCTGCAGTACTCTCGTAGTTCTCTCTCAGGTTGACGTTGGTGCGTCCGTCGTAGGTATTGATGGCAGGAGCGTACTGCGTACCGCAAACGCCGGCAGCGTCATTACCCTCGAACTTCTTCCATCCGTCAACAGCAACCTTAGCGGTCTGATCGCTCTCCTGGTCGGCATTGTCAGCATTGAACTGATCAATAGCGGCCTGCAGAGTGGCGACATCCTCGTCGGTGACGGTCTCAAGGGCCTTGAAGGCGTCGATGGCATCGCGCAGTTTACCTACAGCGACAGCATCGTCGTCAGCAGCCAGAGCCTCGGCAGTGGCAAGTGTAGCATAAATCACGTGAGATGCTTCCGAAGCCTCAACGGCAGTCTGGAGACCGCCTTTGACATTGGTGAGCACGTTCATGTCGAGCTCCCCGTTGTCAAGTGCCTGCTGAGCGATGGCCACAGCGTTGTCGGTGGCCTCCTTCGTTGCGGCACTCTGCTCGTCGCCCACAGCGTTGGCGCGAGCGATGAGCGCGTTGATAGCGTCGTACTCTGCCTGAATCGTGGCAGGAGAGGTCAGATAGGTCAAGCTGAAGTTGTCCACACCGGCAATCTGCTCTGCAGTAGCGGTTTCGGCGAAGGTGTAAGCAATCTCCACCGTCTTCTCTTCATTGAGGAGGAACTTGATGTCCTTGTACCCCCAAACGGGTTCGGTGAAGTTCGCGGTCTTGCTGATCTCGTCATAGCTAACAGACAGGGTGGCCGTTGCGGATGCAGCACTCAGATAGCCTTCCGCGTTGAGCTGATATACACCTGCGGGCAGCGTCACGTTCTGCGACAGCTTGATGGAGCTTGAAGAACCCCAACGGAAGCGAGCCCAATAAACATTGTTGCCGCCGTCGGCAGGCTGCTCCTTGCTCTCAAACTGATTCCAGCTGGTGCAACTGCTGTTGAGAGACGTCATATCGTTTGATTCGCCGCTGCTCCAAACGACAGTCCAGCCTTCGGGCTGATAAATGTCGCGATCGCTCTTAGGCTGCTCCTGAGAAACATAGCTGCCCTCGAAGTCGTAGTTGGCAATCAAGGGACTCCAGTTGGCGTTGTCGGAAGTCTGAGCCTTGGTAGCGGCGACGAGAGCGGCCTTGCAAGCCGTCTTCTGCTCATCGCTGACAGCATCGAGGGTCCTGGCCTCATAGGCGGCCTTCACCTCGGCGACGGTCTCGTTGGCAGCGTAGGCAGTCTGACCGGCCTCGTCCAGGATAGAAGCAGCATTGATAACAGCTGCAGCCTCTTCGTAGTTGGCCACGCTGGTTTGGGCTGCAGCATTGGCAACATCCAGATTGGCGGCCATTGCTATCAAAGCCTCAATATCGGAGCTCTCCTCGTAGCCTGCGGTAGCAGCAACGGCATTGCTGAGGTTCTGCTCTGCGGTAGCGTTCATCACGCTGTTGAGCAAGCCCACAGCAGTAATCAGACGGGTTGCCACTTCTGCTCTGAACTCAGAGGGATCGAGGTCGCCCGTGCGCTCGTACTTCACATTCTTGATGGCTACCCAACTGCTGTTGGCGCCGGCCACGTTGAAGTTAATGTTGAGCACGCCGTCCACGCCGACCTTACCGATAGCCTGAACGGGGGTCACATAGAACGAACCGTAGTTGAGTTCGCCGCTGACAGCAGAAGCCTCACCGCCGTTGACGTCCAGAGACAGACCGCTCACGGGAGCCGTCTCGTTATTGGTCAGGCGCAGACGCACGAGAGCGGATACGGTGTAGATACCGTGAGGCAATCCCGTCATCTGAGCGTGGATGAGTTTGTCGGCCAGTTTGTTGCCGTCACCCGTCCAATATTCAAGGAAAGGCTCCGTCATATTCGAGCCGTCTGCATCGCCTTCTACGCTCCAGGTGTTGATGTGATAGCTGCCCCAGTTTCTCGGACCTTCATCAAAAGCCGAAATCAGGAAATCGTCGATACCGACCGTAGCACGCCATCCGCGATTACCCAGAATGTTGTTGGTAAAGCTTGCTGCCTCCTCGTTGGCCCACGTGCCGTCGTTGTAGGCAGCCAAAGCGGTATCGTAACCAAGGTTGGCATAAGCCTCAGCGGTATAGACGTTGGTGTTGGCCAAAATCTCGGTCAACTCGTCCAAACCTGCCTTACCGGCAGCGTAAGCATTAGCAGACGTTTGGGCTGCGGTAACAGCTGCGCTCAACACATTGTAGTTGGCAATGGTCTGAGCGGACTGGAAAGAAGAAAGAGCTTCGGTCAGAGCAGTCTGCACATCGGCCTTCATCGCACCGGAAATGGCTTCTGCCTGAGCGATGATGGCATTGGCGTCCTCTTCAGATACCTCATTGTTATAGTAAGTGTAGCTGATGCCGTTGAAAAGGAACCAGCAACCACCCCAGAATGCCTCGGAAGCAGCATCAAGCACAAGCTGACCGTCATCTGCCACATAGGTGAACCCTTCGGTAGTGTAACCGCCGTTGTTCACAATGCTGACAAAATCACCGGTACTGTTGGGATTACCGTCGTTGACACGATCCTCATACCAAGCTTTGAAGCGAATCACATTGCCGTTGGCAGTCAGATAGGTGTCGCTCACGGGATAACCGGCATTGCCCATCGTGGTGCAAGTGGCATTATTGCCCAGTCGCTTCATACCGCGAGCTGACACCTTGTAGATACCGGGCTTCAGGCCGCTAATGGTGCGGGTGTAATGGCCATTGCCACACTGATACATCTCCGTACCATAACTGGCATTCCAGTTGACGTTTCCGCCCCTGTCGTTGTGTTTTGTTGCCGTCCAATTCGCAGATGTGGGCACGCCATCGTTGGTTGTCGTTGATGCCCAATTGTCAGCATCGGTGACAACATCGTTCAACGTCTTACCCTCCGGAATTTCAATACCCTTCAACGCCGCTACCGCAGCATCCTGAGCTGTAACTTTTGCTGCCAATACTGCATCATACTGAGCTTGCGTCAGGAATTTCCAGACACTGGCAGTAGCAGACAGGCTAATGGCTCCGGCATTAGCGGGGCAAGTGATGTAGTTGTCACCGTTCTTCAAGGTGTAGCCATCGGTGGCGTTGCCTTCGGGAGTAAAGGCTACAGGACTGCCGTTGTCGGTATAACAATTGCTGCCCAAACCGCCAGTGGAGCCTGCAACGGTGAGGTCGTACATGCGCAATGTATAGGCGCCGGCGTTGACACTCACCCTCCAAGGCAGACCCACAGGCTTTGCCACACCCTGAGTACCCCAATTCTCACCTCGGGTCAGGAAAAGACCTGCTTCCTCATTATAGAGGTAGTAGATCCCGTCGTTCTCCGGCTCCACCTGCGCCTTGATGCCCGACACGAAGCCAAGCAACACGGCCAATAGGAATAGAAGTTTTTTCATTGTTTGGTTTTGTTAGTTAATTTAAGATTCTGAATTTGAAATCTTTCATGCAGCCGACACCGCCCGGGTGCCGCTGCGCTCATCAGCCAGAAACCGAAGAGCCGGGAATGTTTTTCATGCTGTCTGTTTCGTTTGTTTTTGATTAGATTTAGAGGTTAAACTTATATTATGTTTCGCAATTTACGCATCAACGGAGGCAAAGTTACACATTTTTTATAAATAATAGAACGCGCGAGATTGTTTTTTTTCAAAATAAGTTAATATTTTGATTAATGATGACATGATGCGGCTCAAAGAGGGAGAAGCAAAGGGGGCCGACAAACAGTTGCAGAACACAGAAATGAAAAAAATTCGAAAAAAATATGGCGTAACTGTTTGCAGATTACGAAAAAAGTCGTACTTTTGCAGTCGAAAACATACAAAACGCACGTTAAAGCACAAAACGCAAGCAATGAACATGATGGCAAACTTCTGGTGGTGGCGCAACTCAAGGTTCCAAAGATCGTGAGAAGACCGCCGTATGCACCTGAAAAATTGCAAGAAGAAATAAAAAGGCCTGTCGCTCCCACGACGGGCCTTTCTTTTGAGATAAGGAAACATAAACAACAACACATATACACAAGAACAACGATGGAAAAGACCTACAATGTGGATGAGAACGGCTACTACGGGGAGTTCGGCGGCGCCTATGTGCCCGAGATTCTCTACGCCACCGTGGAGCAACTGCGCTCCTCGTACCGCGACATCATCGACTCGGAAGAGTTCCAAACGGAATTCCGCACCCTGCTCTGCGACTACGCCGGACGACCCTCGCCCCTCTACTTGGCCCGACGTCTGAGCGAGCGCTACGGCTGTCGCCTCTACCTCAAGCGCGAAGACCTCAACCACACCGGAGCGCACAAAATCAACAACACCATCGGGCAAATCCTCCTGGCACGCAAGATGGGCAAGACGCGCATCATTGCCGAGACGGGCGCCGGACAGCACGGTGTGGCCACCGCCACCGTGTGCGCCCTGATGGGCATGCAGTGCGAAATCTTCATGGGCGCCACCGACGTGGAGCGTCAGCATACCAACGTGGAGAGAATGAAGATGTTGGGCGCCAAAGTGAACCCTGTGCGCACCGGCAACATGACGCTCTCCGACGCCTGCTCCGAGGCCATCCGCGACTGGTGTCAGCATCCCTCCGACACCTACTACCTTGTGGGCTCGACGATGGGACCCCATCCCTACCCCGACCTCGTGGCCCGCATGCAGAGCGTCATCTCGGAGGAAATCAAATGGCAGTTGCAGGAGAAAGAGGGGCGCGACCGGCCCGACACACTCATCGCCTGCATCGGTGGCGGCAGCAACGCAGCCGGCACCATCTATCACTATATGGACGATGAACGCGTGAGAATCGTGCTCGCCGAAGCCGGCGGCCACGGATGGCAGACCGACCACACCGCCGCCACCATACACCGCGGTTCCACCGGCATTTTGCACGGCGCGAAGATGCTCGTGATGCAGGACGACGACGGACAGATTGAAGAGGCCTTCACCATCTCGGCCGGACTCGACTATCCGGGCGTCGGCCCGATGCATTGCCACATGGCCAAAAGCGGACGCACCCGTGTGCTGAGCATCAACGACGACGAAGCCATCCGCGCCGGCTACGAACTGACACGCATGGAGGGCATCATCCCCGCCATCGAGTCGGCCCACGCGCTGGCGGTGCTGCCGAAACTCGAGTTCCGAAAGAACGAAGTGGTCGTGCTCACCGTGAGCGGACGCGGCGACAAAGACGTGGAAACCTATCTCAACAACAAATCAATGGCAGGAGAATATGGAAACTTTTAAGTTCACCACCGTGAGTCGCACCATCCTGGGCGACCTCCACACGCCCGTCGGCGTCTATCTGCGCCTGCGCGACCTCTTTCCGCAGAGTGCGCTGATGGAGTGCTCCGACTATCACGACGCCACACATTCGCGCTCGTTCATCGGCATCGACCCCATCGCCTCCGTCGCCGTGGCTCACGGAGAGGCCATAGTGAAATATCCGGACGGAACAACGAAAACACACGAAATCACCGAAGAGTTTGGTCCTGCTGACACCATCCGTGCTCTCATCAACAACATCAGCATCGAGGGGGAAGGCAGCCAGCTCTTCGGACTTTTCGGATACACCTCGTTCAACGCCGTGCGCTATCTCGAGCCCATCGACGTGAAGGACGAGAAGCAGGAGAAGAACGACGCGCCCGACATCCTCTACATCCTCTTCCGCACGGTGATTGCTTTCGACCACCACAGCAACCGCCTCACACTGGCCACGCTGGGGACGGAAGAGACGCTCGAGGGCGTGATGCGCGCGATGAACAGGAGCAACGTGCAGACCTACGACTTCCGCCCCGTCGGCGACGTGCGCTCCACCCTCACCGATGAGGAGCACAAGGCCAACATCCGGAAGGGCATCGCCCACTGCAAGCGCGGCGACGTGTTCCAAATCGTGCTTTCGCGCCGTTTCATCCAGAAATATCAGGGCGACGACTTCAAGCTCTACCGCGCCCTCAGAAGCATCAATCCGAGTCCCTACCTCTTCTATTTCGATTTCGGCGGCTTCCGTATCTTCGGCTCGTCGCCCGAGACACACTGCCGCATCGACAAATGTTCTGCGGTCAACGGTCAACGGTCAATGTTCAAAGCCTACATCGACCCCATCGCCGGCACCACACGTCGCACGGGCGATGCCGAGGCCGATCGCAAAGGCGCCGAATTTCTGCGCAACGACCCCAAGGAGAATGCCGAACACGTGATGCTGGTGGATCTGGCCCGCAACGACCTGAGCCGCAACTGCCACGATGTAACCGTGGATTTCTACAAGGATTTACAGTATTACTCGCACGTGATTCACCTCGTCTCTCGCGTCTCCGGCACGCTCGACGACGGCGCCGATCCACTGAAGGCCTTCATGGACACCTTCCCCGCCGGCACGCTGAGCGGAGCGCCCAAGGTGCGCGCCATGCAGTTGATTTCGGCCTACGAACCCCACAACAGAGGCGCCTACGGCGGCTGCATCGGCGTGATAGGTCTCGACGGCTCGCTCAACCAGGCCATCACCATACGCACCTTCGTGGCCCGCGGCGGAGAACTGTGGTTCCAGGCCGGAGGCGGCATCGTGGCCCGCAGCAACGAAGAGTATGAACTGCAGGAAGTGAACAACAAACTGGGCGCTCTGCGCCGCGCCATATCGCTGGCGGAAAAGATGTGATTTACCACTATGAAAACAGTTATCATAGACAACTACGACTCCTTCACCTACAATCTGAGCCATATGGTGAAGGAACTGGGCGCAGAAGTCAGCGTCGTGCGCAACGACCGCTTCTCCATCGGTGAAATCGAAGCTTTTGACAAGATTATCCTGAGTCCCGGTCCCGGCATTCCCTCCGAAGCCGGTCTGCTGACGGAAGTGATACGCCGCTACGCCGGCAGGAAACCCATGCTGGGCGTCTGCCTCGGACATCAGGCCATAGGCGAAGTGTTCGGCGGACGGTTGGAAAACCTCTCCGAAGTGTTTCACGGCGTGGCAACTCCATGCCACATCGTCGCTGACGACCCGCTGTTCAAAGGACTTCAAACCGACTTTGAGGTGGGGCGCTACCACTCTTGGGTGGTCTCCAAAGAAGATTTCCCCGAGTGCCTCGAAGTGACTGCCGTGAGTGACGAGGGACAGGTGATGGCGCTGCGCCATCGCACGATGGAGATACACGGCATACAGTTTCACCCGGAGAGCGTGCTGACCCCCGAAGGGCGCACCATCATCCAAAACTTCCTGGCACTATGAAAGAACTCCTTTACAAACTGCTCAACCACGAGACGCTTTCACGCGAAGAGATGAAGCGCGTGCTCATCGGCATCACGCAGAGCGAATATCCCAACGAACAAATCACCGCCCTGCTCACGGCGCTGCAGATGCGCGGCGTGACGGTGGACGAACTGCTCGGATTCCGCGACGGCATCCTGGAGACCGGCGTGCCGGCTCTGCTCGACTGCGACCGCTACATCGACGTGGTCGGCACCGGAGGCGACCGCAAGAACACCTTCAACATCTCCACCACCGCCTGCTTCGTCATCGCCGGCGCCGGCTACAAGGTGGCCAAGCACGGCAACTACGCCGCCACCTCCGTGAGCGGAGCCAGCAACGTGATACAGCATCACGGCATCAGGTTCACCGACGATGTGGACCGCCTCAACCGCAGCCTCAACGAAGCCGGCATCGTGTATCTCCACGCCCAGCTCTTTGCCAAGGCAATGAAGTTTGTGGGCCCCATCCGCAAGGCGCTGCCCTTCCCCACCATCTTCAATCTGCTGGGACCGCTCGTGAATCCCTCGCAGCCTAAATGCCAATTGCTCGGTGTGGCCAATCTCGACCAGATGCGCCTCTACAGCAACGTCTATCAGACGCTCGGCATCGACTACGGCATCGTCAATTCCATCGACGGATACGATGAAATATCTCTGACGGGCGACTTCAAAGTGACCACCCCGCACTACGAGCGCGTGTTCAGTCCACAGGACCTCGGATTCGACTGCGCCAAACCCGAAGAACTCGTCGGCGGCGCCACAGAGGAAGAGGCCGCCGAAATCTTCGACGCCGTGTTGGAGAATCGTGCCCTGGAGGCGCAGAAGAACATCGTGCTGGCCAATGCCGCCTTCGGCATCCAGGTGCTTGAGCGCGGCGGGAAGAGTATCGAAGAATGTGTCGCCATCGCCCGCGAATCCATCGACAGCGGCAGCGCGTTGCGCACCTTCCGAAAATTCGTTGAACTCAACTCGTAAGCCCTATGGACATACTGCAGGAAATCACGGCGCACAAGTTCGATGAAATCGCCGCGCTCAAAGCCAAAAAGCCGTCGCTCCGGGAAGCTCTTCTGAAGTCCGACAGCGGCATCATCGCAGAATTCAAGCGACGCTCTCCCTCCAAAGGCTGGATTAAGGAGGACGGACGCGCCACAGAGATTCCCCTCTCGTATGAGCAGAACGGCGCAGCCGCCGTCAGCATCCTCACCGACCGGGACTACTTCGGCGGTTCGGATGACTTCATCCGCGAAGCGCGCAAGAGCGGCGTCACCGTGCCGATACTCTACAAGAACTTCGTCATCGACGAGTTGCAGCTCGCTGCTGCGGCGCTCTGCGGCGCTTCCGCCGTGCTGCTCATCGCGGCCTGTCTGACGAAGGACGAATGCCGGCGCCTTTTATGTAAAGCGCACGAACTGGGATTGGAGGTGCTCCTGGAAATGCACTCGGAGGCAGAATTGGAATACGCCGATCTTCAGCCCGACCTCTGCGGCATCAACAACCGCCACCTGGGCTCGTTTGTCACCGATGTGGAGACATCGTTCCGACTGGCGGAACTGCTGCCGAAAGACGCCGTCAAGGTGAGCGAGAGCGGCATCTCGGATCCGCAGACGGTGAAGGCGCTGAAAGAGGCCGGTTTCAACGGGTTTCTCATCGGTGAGAACTTCATGAAAACCGAAGCGCCCGGATTGGCGCTGCATCAATTCATCGCCGCCCTATGATACGCAAAGTGTGCGGCATGCGCGAGGCGGAGAACATCCGCGAAGTTGAAGCCCTCGGCATCGACTGGATGGGGTTCATCTTCTGGGCGCATTCTCCGCGCAACGTCGCCGCCAAGCCAGACTATCTGCCCGCAAGGTGCAAGCGCGTCGGCGTGTTCGTAAACGCCGGCCTGCCTTTCATTAAGGAAAAGGCGCAGGAGTTCACTCTCGACATCGTCCAACTGCACGGGCACGAAGACGAAGACTTCATCCGGCAAGTGCGCCGCGAACTGCCCGCTCTCTCCGTCGTCAAAGCTCTGAATGTGGCCCGCGAAGAGGATTTGGAACAAAGCCGGCGCTACGAAGGACTCTGCGACTGCCTCCTCTTCGACACGAAAGCGGAGAAAGTCGGCGGCAACGGCAAATCCTTCGACTGGGACATTCTCCGCAACTACCAAGGCGACACGCCCTTTCTGCTCAGCGGCGGCATCGGCCCCGACGACAGAGAGCGTCTGCGCCGCTTTCATCACCCCAAAATGGCCGGCATCGACCTCAATTCGCGATTCGAAATCCGTCCGGCACTCAAAGACATCCACCTGTTAAAATCATTCCTCCATGAACAAGATTAACGAAGTGTTTGCCCAAAAGGGCGAACGCAAACTGCTGAGCCTTTATTTCTGCGCCGGAGCGCCCACACTCAACGGCACGGGCGACGTCATTCTCGCAATGCAGCGTCGCGGCATCGATTTCATCGAAGTGGGCATCCCCTTCAGCGACCCTCTGGCCGACGGCCCCGTGATACAGACAGCGGCCACAAAGGCGCTGCGCAACGGTATGTCGCTGCGCACACTCTTCGGACAACTGAAGGAAATCAAAGAACAAGTCAGCGTGCCCCTCATCCTGATGGGTTATCTCAACCCCATTCTCCACTACGGCATCGAAGCCTTCTGCCGGTCGTGCGTCGAGAGCGGCGTGAGCGGCATGATTATTCCCGACCTGCCCTTCAAGGACTATCTGGAAACGGTGAAGCCCGTCGCCGACCGCTACGACCTGCGCGTCATCATGCTCATCACGCCGGAAACATCGGAGGAGCGCATCCGCTTCATCGACAGTCAGACCGACGGTTTTATCTACATGGTGAGCGGCGCCTCCATCACCGGCGCCAAAGACCGCTTCGACGACGCCCAACAGGACTACTTCCGGCGCATCAACGGCATGAACCTCACGCATCCCCGCATGATTGGCTTCGGCATCAGCAACAAACGCACGCTACAGGCAGCCCAAGCGGCCGCCGACGGCGTCATCATCGGTTCTAAATTCGTGTCGCTGCTCGAAGAGGCCGACGGCAATGCCGACGAGGCGCTCGAACGGCTGTTTACGGCACTCAACAACTAAATCATTCAGACATGAAGACGGGACTCATCTTGGAAGGAGGCGGCATGAGAGGACTTTTCACCGCCGGTGTGCTGGACGTATTTCAGGAACACGACATTCAGGTGGACGGTGTCGTGGGTGTGAGTGCAGGGGCATTGTTCGGCTGCAACTACATCTCGCGACAGGCCGGACGCGCGCTGCGCTACAACCTGCGTTTCAAAGACGATCCGCGCTACATGGGGCTGCGTGCCCTGTGGAAGACCGGCAACATCGTGGCTCCGGAGTTTTCCTATCATACGATGCCGCGCGAACTGGACCCCTTCGACTTCGACACCTTCAACAGCAGTCCTGTTGAGTTTCATCTTGTGGCCACCGATGCCGAGAAAGGCGTCCCTTTCTACAAACGAATCGATAAAATGGACGACACCGGGCTCGAATGGATGCGTGCCTCCGCCTCCATGCCCATCGTCTCAACACCGGTGGAGCTGGAAGGCATGAAACTCCTCGACGGCGGCGTGACGGACAGCATTCCGCTGAAATATTTCCAGGCAGAGGGTTTCGAACGCAACATCGTGGTGCTCACGCAGCCGAAAGGCTACACCAAATCACGCACCAAGCTCATGCCTCTGTTTCACCTGCTGATGCGCGACTATCCGGAAATCACGAAATGCATGGCCCGCAGGCATTTGATGTACAACAGTCAATTGGAATACATTGCCGAGCAGGAATCCGTCGGCAACATCATCATCCTCTGCCCCGAACGCCCTCTGAAAATCGGACGCACGGAACAAAATGCCGACAAAATGATGTCGGTGCACGAAAGGGGACGCATCTGCGCCCTGCAGAATCTGCAAAGAATAAAAGATTTTCTTGCAGGAAAAAAGACGAGGGAATAAGGGTCAGACGCCTTCTGACGTCTTCTCATCGGAGGAAGATTCTTCTGACGCCGTATCCGCGCTGCCCGTGGCATCTACCACCTCGAAATCCACATAAGAGGCTTCTATTTCACGCTGGCGGCGGCGCTCCTCCTCTGCCTGCTTACGCTCGAAGATGCGGTTGTAGTGGCGAAGGCGAAGTGCCAGGAACATGTCCGTGAGGGCATAAACGGAAATGGTGACACCCAAAAGCTGGAAGCACATTGCTATGGTCTCCAACGGATAGAAAATGATATAGAGTCCTACTCCGAGAAACACCAGCGGCAGCAGAAAGCCCAGGACACTCAAAGGCGCCACGCTGCGATAGCTGACCTGCGCACCGAGTTGGGAGATACCTGCCATCACCAACAAGACACCGAAGAGGATAACCAGGTAGGACACAAACAGATGAGGTGCAACGATGGGCACAATACCCAACAGAATGCAGCCGACAGAGCCTATTGGGAAAAACGGCTTCACGGAAGAATTCATACGGGTGAACAACCACGCCGAAACACCTACCACACCGGACAAAACAAAGAAACCGCCGATGATTTGAACAATCAGAGTGGGCATGTCTTCTGCTTTGAAAAAGAGCAAAAGGCCGATGCACAGACTCAGGAAACTGCGAAATAAAGTACTGCCTAACACTTTCATGCTGCAAAAATACTCTTTTTCGCGTGAACAAAAGTGAAGAAGGCATCTTTTTTCTTGGGAGGAGGGATTTTTTTGTTCTTTTTTTGTATATTTGCCCACGAAAACGTAAAACATACACTTATGAAACGAGTTTTTCTTGCCATATTGATGCTGTTGCCCTGCATTGTACAGGCACAGACCAAACAAGTGACTACTACGGACATCACCACGCTGAACTCCGCCACCACCATCGGCACCGTCAGCATCCACGACCCGAGCATAGTCTATAGCCCGACCGACAAGACCTACTATGTCTGGGGTTCTCATCTGGGCAACGCCAGGAGCACGGACCTCAAGTCGTGGACCGTGATGCACCACAGCATCTGGTATGATGCATATTTCATCCGTCTGGCAAACCAGGGGGCAACCGAAGGCAGTCCGTGTAACGTCCGCGATGCATTTAACATCCAGCAGGTCACCAAGACCAAAAACTATCAGGGCGTGGAAGTGAACATGCCCAACTTCGATGCCGAATCGTATGCCAACCGCTATGCGGCTGAAGGCGACGAGAAAGAATGGTTCATCGACGGCAACATGTGGGCTCCGGACATCATCTATAATCCCACAATGGGGAAGTGGTGCTTTTATCTGTCCATCAACGGCCCGCAATGGAACAGCATCATCATCCTGCTGACCTCAGACTCTGCCGAGGGCCCTTGGACCTATCAGGGCCCCGTGGTGATGGGCGGCTTCAACGGCAACAGCGGCGCACCCGCGTTCAGCGAGACCGACCTCAATATTGCCATCGGCGCCACGTCCATCCCCTCCCGCTACACACTCAACAACGGATGGGGCAACTATTGGCCCAACTGTATCGACCCCTGCGTGTTCTTCGATGAAGAGGGCGAACTGTGGATGGTCTACGGCTCTTGGTCGGGCGGTATCTTCATGCTCAAACTGGACAAAGAAACGGGCCTCAACGACTATCAGTACAACTGCGCCAACAATCCGTCCGACTACAATGCTCAAGGGCGCAACGGCGTGAAGGACCCCTACTTCGGCCGTAAGATTGCCGGCGGCTACTATGTCAGCGGCGAAGGTCCGTATATCAAGCATATCGGCGACTACTATTACCTCTTTATGAGCTACGGCGGATTTGCGCCGCGCGAAGGCTATGAGATGCGCATCTTCCGCAGCACATCCCCTCTCGGACCGTACAAAGATGCCGCCGGACGTTCTGCTGTTTACACCAACTACGTCCTTAATCACAACACCGCCTCTGCCACCATGAATGACGTCCGCGGCACCAAGCTCATGGGCGCCTACACCGGCTGGGGCGAAATGCAGACCCAGGGGTGGAACAGTCAGGGGCACAACTCCGCCGTGGTGAATCCCACCACCAATCAGGCTTTTGTGGTCTATCACACCAAGTACAATGACGGCACGGCCGGACACTTGGTTCACATCCAGCAGCTCTTCCTCAACGAAGACGGATGGCTGGTGGCCGCTCCCTTTGCCTACAACGGCGAGAAGGAAACTTTGGATACACCCAAGACGTCGCACTACACCACCGCTGACCTGGTGGGCGACTGGCACGTGATTCGCCACTATTATAAGATGAAGCAGGACAGCACAAACATCGCCAACCGCAAGCCCTCGATGATGACGCTCAGGGAAGACGGTACGGTGAAAGGCCCCACAAGCAGCTACGACGGCACTTGGAGCGTGAAAGAAGGCACGGACTACATCACGCTCACCTTAGGCAACGGCACCTACAAGGGCGTAATCTGCACCAACTCGATGAACGGCGACAGCCGGGGAGATAAATGGACCGGCAACAACCACAAGACCATATCCTTCACCTGTATGGACTGTAGCGACAATTCGACTAACAGCGGCACACCTTTGTGGGGCTACAAGCTGGAGCCGCGCTCGGCCATCGCCTTCAACTTCCCCAAGTTCACCCTGCCTGTCAAAAACAGCATTTTGTCCTCTAATCAGAATGTGTATGCAGACATGACGGAGAATGTTGTGGAGACCTGGACTTCCACCAACACCGACGTGCTGACCAACACCGGCAAATTCCGTGCACCTGAGACTGCCCCCACGTCGCTCAAAGTCAATTTCACCGGACGCTTGGAGTGTGGAGATTACTATTGGACGGATTCATACGATTGGACATACAACAACAGGACAAAACGCATCAGCATCGGCTTTGCCGACGGCGACTACAGCAGCGGCCTTGCGGCCTACTACAACTTCGACGAAATCCCCGTGGTCAACCAGAAGGACGAGAGCCAGGTGGCCACCCTCGGCAGAACCGGCTCCGGCGGTACAGTGCCTACACTTGAGGAAGACAGCGCCTACCGTTGCGGCAAAGTGCTCCACCAGTATTTCGGCGCACAGCAGCTTTGCAGCTACACCCGCATGGACAATCCGCTCAAGGGGCAGAATCTCGAAGGCGCCACGGTTTCCCTTTGGGTGAAGCGCTTGGACAGCAATGTGTGGGACGCCCTCTGGAGCTTCTTCAACAGCACCTCGGCATCAGCATCGGGTGAACGACTCTTCCTGACGGGCAACTCCTATCTGGGCTACAATAACAACAGCGGCACGTGGTTTGACATCAATCAACCGGAGAGCGTCACCTCAGCGAACATTCCGGTCAACACCTGGACGCTCGTGACCTACGTCTTCACCGAAAGCGGCATCAAGCTCTACATCAATGGGAAAGCCAAGGACAACGAGAGCTACAGCGGCAGTGCCGACGCAGAAGCCTTTGACTACGGCAAGGTGCTCGATTGGATGAGCAGCGCCAACTACTTCTGTCTGGGTATGGGCAGCTTCTGGGGCAGCGCTCCTGCCATGTTCGACGACCTGCTCATCTACAACCGCGCACTCACGGAAGAAGACATCGCCGGACTCTCGATTATGGCCAATCGCGACTACAACTTCGCCACCGGCCACTACCCCACCGTCATATACGACCTGAGTGAAAAAGAAACGCCGGAAACACCCCAACCGGCTTCCGACATCATCTACGACCTGAACGGCCGACGTCTGAACGGTGTACCCCAAAAGGGCATCTACATTCAGGACGGCAAGAAGAAAATCGCGTTGTAATTACGCCCTGTATGAATCGTCTCCCGGCGGGCGCTGTACCAGTCGGGAGACGTTTTTGTATCCACATCGGACACAAAAACATCACGGACACCGCACTCCTCCAAGAGCCAACGGTTGGCCTCACGCAAGTCCAAGTGCCACTTATCCCGACGCTGCGCAATGAGCGGCATCGGGAAACCCTCTTTTCCGAAAGCCTCATAGACCTCGTCACCGACCTCAAAGGAGTCTTGTGATATGCCGGGTCCGATGATGGCGCAGCAATCCGAGGCAGACTTTATAAGCCCCCGAACTTTCATATTTTCCAACGTACGGCAAATTATGCGCGACACGGTGCCGCGCCATCCGGCATGAACTGCCGCCACGACAGGATGTTCCTGCTCTGCATAAAGGAGCACCGGGATGCAGTCTGCCGTCTTTACGGCCACACAAAGCCCGGGCACATCGGTGAATACGGCATCGGTGTCTGCCGGACGTCCGGCCTCTGTGACGTAAGCCACATTTGCAGAATGCACCTGACGGGGCAAAGCCACACCCCATGCACCCGAAGGAGGCAAGAAACAGCCGTCGTCTGTCAACGGGAAGTCCTCTTCTTTACCTACCGAGAAAGCCCGAAAACGTTTAGGCGTCCGATACGTCATCGTCCCACTCTTCCTCCGTCAGTTCGTCGTCATCTCCCTCCTCTTCCTCTACAGAGATATCCAAATCATCTTCATCGTCATGCATGAAGGAAAAATCCTTATCCCTGTGTACCAACGTCTCATTTTGGCTGATGGCTGTCATCTTATTGCTTTCGCTGTTCAGCGCACGCCACAGCACATCTTTGAGCTCTGTCAGTCCCGTCTGTGCGACGGAAGATATGAAGACCACCGGAAGATCTCCGGGCAAATCCTCCCACAACATCTCTATCAGTTCCTCATCCAGA
Source organism: uncultured Bacteroidales bacterium (assembly GCA_902791295.1). Lineage (GTDB taxonomy): Bacteria > Bacteroidota > Bacteroidia > Bacteroidales > Bacteroidaceae > Physcousia. Next base: position 68,964 of record CADAVI010000010.1, read on the forward strand.
AGATCGCTCTTCGTCACGGCCAAAACCCTCTGCTTGTCCAGCATCTCCGGATTAAATTTGCGCAACTCACCCAAAAGCACATCATACTCCGCACGAATATTATCCGAGTCACCGGGCACCATGAAAAGCAACAGGCTGTTACGCTCAATATGCCGCAGGAATCGCAATCCCAATCCGCGCCCCTCTGCAGCACCTTCGATGATGCCGGGGATATCGGCCATCACAAAACTCTGATTGTCGCGATAGGAAACAATGCCCAATTGGGGCTCCATCGTGGTGAACGGATAGTCCGCAATCTTGGGCCGGGCACTGGACAACGCACTCAGCAGAGTGCTCTTGCCCGCATTGGGAAAACCGACAAGCCCCACATCGGCCAGGAGCTTCAGCTCCATCACGACGAGCAACTCCTGCATGGGTTCACCGGGCTGGGCATAGCGGGGAGCCTGATTGGTGGATGTGCGAAAATTCCAATTGCCCAGACCGCCCCGTCCGCCTTTCAACAGTATCACCTCCTGACCGTCTTCGGTGATGTCGCAGATGTATTCTCCCGTTACAGCATTATACACCACCGTGCCGCATGGCACGTCTATGTAGCGGTCTTCTCCGTCTGCTCCCGTGCTGCGGCTCTTGCCGCCGGCCTCACCGTTGGTAGCAAAGACATGACGCTGATAGCGCAAATGGAGCAGGGTCCAATAGTTATGGTTTCCGCGCAGGATGACATGTCCGCCTCTGCCGCCGTCACCACCGTCCGGACCGCCGTTGGGCACATACTTGGCCCGATGCATATGCATAGACCCTCTGCCGCCCTTACCGGAGCGGCAGAGAATCTTCACATAATCGACGAAGTTACTTTCCAAACCTTTGTTTATTGCTTATCGAGGAAAGCGAAAATCTCAGAGAGCATCTGCTCCTTGCTGCCCTTCCAAGTGAAGGTGTGACGGATACCCTCCTTTTGAAACCATTCTGCCAAAGGCTCCGTCTGAGTGTGATAAACGGCAAAACGCTTCTTGATGGTCTCCTCATTATCATCGGCTCTGCCCTGCTCTATCGCACGGTTGAGCAGACGCTTCAGGAGCGTATCCTCATCCACTATCAGCTCCACCATCACGCCCATATCATCACCGCGCTCGGCCAGCATCTGCTTCAGGGCCTCTGCCTGCGCGATGGTACGGGGGAAACCGTCGAATATCACGCCTTTGCCCTTGGGCAGAGCGTCGTAAGTCTTGGCCAGGATGTCAATCATCAGAGAGTCCGGCAAAAGCTGTCCCTGATCAATGTATCCCTTGGCGGTCTTACCCAACTCCGTGCCGTTTTTAATCTCGGCACGCAGCACGTCACCCGTGCTGATGTGTCCCATCTTGTAACGGGCAACAATTTCATCGCTGTAGGTGCCTTTGCCCGAGCCGGGAGCACCGAAAATGATAATGTTTTTCATCCTGAATTATTTTTCTATTACGTAAATGTCCTTGATGTTGCGCCCGTAGCCGTCGTAGTCCAAGCCGTAGCCCACGATGAAGTCGTTGGGGATGGAGAGGCAACAGTAGCGAATGTCCAACTGCACCTGCAGCTTGTCAGGCTTGGTGAGCAACGTGCAGATATCAACGCTGGCAGGATTATGACCCTTAAGCGTCTCCAGCATATGGGCCATTGTGATACCGGTGTCCACAATATCCTCCACGATGATGACATGGCGGTCGGTGATGTCCACGTTCAGCCCGATGAGCTCACGCACCTTGCCTGTGGTGCCGGTGCCCTGATAAGAGGTCATCTTCACGAAACTGATTTCACACGGCAAATCCACCTCACGGATAAGATCTGCGGCAAAGATAAAACTGCCGTTGAGGATACATAGGAAAAGAGGCTTTTTCCCTTGGTAGTCATGAGTAATCTCTGCGGCCACGCGCTTCACTTCCTCTTTCAGTTTCTCTGCCTTAATAAAAGGGACAAAGTGTTTGTCCTTAACTAAAATGCTGTCCATTGCGCTTCAATTTGTTCACAAATGTACACTTTTTTTGCGGATGCCTTGGCAGGAACGCCAACTTTTTTGTATCTTTGTCCGCAAATTGTAATTTAACGACAATGAAAAGACTCTTTTTTGCACTTGTAACACTCATGCTTTTCTGCACTCCGGACATGAATGTGACAGCCCAAACGGAAACCGAGCCCTTTGTGCCCGGCAGCACTTTGGAAGGTGTATGCTATTACCTCCCGCGCACAGCACTGCGTGTTGTGGTCAAGGCGGAGAAGACCGTCACCCGCCCCGGTGATTTTGCAAAATACGCCTTCAAATATCTCCGCCTTCAGGATGTGCCCGACCAACTTCATACAGCCTGGACCATCAAAAGTGTGGAATTGCAGCCCTACGGAGTGCCCGACAAGAACAAAGCCTACGCCATCCGCCTGAAGAGTAAGACCGTGGCGCCTCTTGTGGGTCTCAGCCGCGACGGCATATTGCTCTCCATCAACACCGATGCCGATGAAGAGACACTGCCTCCCCTGCCCGAACGCATTCCGGCTCCCCAAGCGGTCAATCCCCGGGACTACATGAACCAGGAGATGCTCTCCGCCGGCAGCGTTGCCAAGATGGCCGAGTTGGTGGCACAGGAAATCTATGACATTCGCGAAAGCCGCAATGCCCTGATCAGAGGAGAAGCCGACAACACCCCCAAGGACGGAGCACAACTCCAACTGATGCTCGACCAAATGGACATCCAGACCGAGGCCCTGGAGTCGCTCTTCAAAGGCACCCGGGAGACCAGCACTGAGGTATTCTCCCTTTCGGTGATTCCATCGGCGGTAACCCCGAAGATGCTCCTCTGCCGCTTCTCCCAGAAACTGGGACTGGTGGATGCCGACGACCTCAGCGGTGAGCCCGTCTATCTCAGCATTGAGAACCTCGAAACGTTACCGGCTCCGGTGCAGGATGAGGCGACGGCCAAAAAGCTGGCAAAAGTGGACAAGGGCGTTTTCTATAATGTGCCCGCGAGAATGAAGGCCACCATATTTACTTCTTCACAGAAGCTGGCAGAACTGGAGACCTACATGGGCCAGTTCGGCAGCGTACAGCTGCTCTCCAATCTGCTTTTCGACAAGAAGACAAACACCAAAGTCACCTTCTTCCAACAGACCGGAGGCACCAAAGACATTATGGAATAACCTCCGTGAGATTTATCCTATAAAAACAGCCCCCGAGAGTCTTGCGACTGTCGGGGGCTTGCATTTTCGCTTTAATTCAAAATTCCGGACGCCGGCTTAGAGCTTGCCGTTAGAACCCAGCACATTCACAATCTTGTGGATGTACATCTTCTTCATGTTCTCACGGGCGGGCTTCAAATACTGACGGGGATCGAAATCGCCCGGATGCTCAGCCAGGTGCTTGCGGATAGCAGCGGTCATAGCCAAACGGGAGTCGGAGTCGATGTTAATCTTGCAGACAGCGCTCTTGGCAGCCTTACGCAACTGCTCCTCGGGAATACCGATAGCAGCCTCGAGTTTGCCGCCGTACTTGTTGATGGTCTCAACCTCTTCCATGGGCACGGAGCTGGAGCCGTGGAGCACGATGGGGAAGCCGGGAAGCTTCTTCTCGATTTCGGCCAAAACGTCGAAAGCCAATGGAGGAGGAACAAGAACACCGTTCACGAGCGTGCACTGCTCGGGAGTGAACTTGTGTGCACCGTGGCTGGTGCCGATAGAGATAGCCAGGCTGTCGCAACCGGTACGCTGCGAGAAGTC
>CADAVI010000011.1 GCA_902791295.1 uncultured Bacteroidales bacterium
CGCGAACTCTTGCGCGCCCTGACCTCCGTCACCCTCGACATCGGCATGCGTAAGGTGGACCTCCACGCCCTCGACAGGGCCTACAGCATCGCCTTCCCCGAGGCTACGCCGATCAATGTCAATAAGAAGAGAAGTAAGAGGTTAGAGGTTAGAGGTTAGAGGTTAGAGGGCTGAAGGCTGATGTAAGAAGGCTGAAACCTGAAACCTGAATCCTGAAACTAGAACAGGCCGCTGGCGCGAAGGCGCCGGTGGCTTTTTTCAGTTTTTCCTGCATAGAAAGGAAAAGCGCCCGCAGATCATAGTCTGCAGGCGCTGGGAGTGTGAATGTTTATTAAGATTTATTTGACTTCTAAATGATAGTCTAACTCTTTATTTTCTGATACAGAGTCGGAAGAGAAGCGGCAATTGGCCTTACCTCTGCCTACCCACCAAGTGTCGGCATTCCTATGCATGTAGCCATCCTTGATAGTAATGCTGGCAGAACGGTTAATGCTCTCATTTACCATATCTCTATATTGCGCATTACCGCTAACAGAACAACTGAGGTAGCCACTTATGATTTTATACCGCACGGGGACCTGCATGACAATCTTGGCAGGTTCCGCTATCGGAGAGTCAAAATCATCATATTGCCTTGAATCGTACGACCAAAGGTATCGGCGCTCCATTGTCATCGCACTAAGTGCTGCCTTTTTAGTTCCCCAGCCACTGCTTTCTTCTGTTATTCCTTTATCCTGATCTGAGGCGAGATAATATGTGGTCAAGGTATAAACAGGATTACCGTGTCTGCTCGTTTCCAGTACGCCCGGAGCTTCTCTAATCAACGCCATCATGGCATCATTGTCAAGCGTTTCATTGAGATCCACCACAAAATTATAATCCCAAGATACGGATTCCGATGAAGGAACATGTATAGTGTGGAAGTTGCCAAATTCGTCACCCATAGTGATATCATAACTTAGATAATGATCATCACCCTGGTTGAGAGGCGCCCCCGAATAACTGCCGCTAATGATTGCTCTCGTGCCGTTAACCTCAACTCGCACGTTGGGGGTTGTGCCGGGATAGGTGTGAAATCCATAATCTTCGAGTATTCCATCATCAAGTGTGAAAACAACGTCTTGGACCCCTTCACCACTACCTTCTTGAACAATAGTTACCGTCTCCGTAACCGGTTCCATGTCATCGTTAGGGGCATAGGCGGTTACGATGGCAGAAGTCTCCTTTTTGAGAAAGCCGTTAGCTGGCAAATCTCTGACGTTTGACCCCCTCAGTTCACCATTGGTTTCTGCAGGAATAGTGAATGTGCCACCCTTACCCGGGGCCGTGACAGTCTTCGGTACCGTGAGATATACCGGCACCTTAAACTGTTTCTTCATACTCCTCACAGGATAGACATCGCCGAAGGCACGCAATGCCGGAGCAGCGAAGTAATAGCCCGGGATTGCTCTTTTTGTACTGTAGTTCAGCTCTTTGCTTTCCGGTGAGACGTCGCCAAACGAAAGACTACCCGCATAGTCGGCTGCAATAAAGACGTTCGGCAATTCTTTTCGGTAGACGACGATGCCGGGGTCGGAAGACCAAAAGACCTGACGAGGCGAACAACTCCATCGAGCTACCAGCATGCCATTCTTTTCATCGTGGTTAACATCGAAGCTGGAAAAAGACGGAAACATATAGAAGTCTTTGCTGGCCATCAGGTCAATGCTGCCATCGGCTAATGTATAATGTTTCGGTTCGGTGAGTAACGTGTTCACTGAAGCATAAGTCTCCCAGTCAAGCGACAGCGGAGAGAGACTGAAACGATTGTCCCTGAAAGTGTACGGGCCGTCGTCTTCATCAAAGAAACCTCTGTCCACGACCACCTCTGCCTCAATCTTCGGACCAATCCAAACGTCTGTGGCAAACGAGACGTCGAAAACCTTCTCAAACCATGAGTTGGTGTGGATACCAATCACTGATTTGATTCCCGCCTGCAGGGTGCCCTTAATCCTAAAGTTTACGTCCGACTCGCTAAAGAAAGACGAAATACCATTGGATTTGCTATAAGAATCTCCATTATAACTAATAAAATTTGGGTCATCACTGGCAATTTTTATTGACTGGTGTGTGCCGCCGCTCTTAACCGGCAACTGTACGGAGGCACTGGCCTCTGCCGCCCATCGTATGCCCAATGACGGTGCCGGCCTGACCTCAAAGAACGGACAAACGGCCGGGAACTTGATGGCGTTCAGCGGTCCGGGCACGAGTGGTACGGCCTTGTCGCCGCTGCCGCTGAGTTTCAGTGTGAAACCCAAACTTAAGCTATAGTCGGAGGCGAGGGAAGCCCTAATCCAATAATCATCATTCAATATATGATAGACCATCGCCAACTTAGTCTTGAAACTGACACCGGCATCTAACGAAGTGCCCACACTCACTTCTGTATCGAACGGTATGTGCAGATTGGCGCTGATATTAATCAAATTTGCCGTTAGGCCTCCACTCTCTGCCGCACGCACCTGGTTGTAGCCTGCCACACGATGTTGCACTTGATTGGTATTTTCATCAACGCCTATATGTTCAACGGATATCAGCTGCTTGAAGATTTCGGACATTTTCGTCAGCTGAGCACAAGTGACCTCGATGCCGCTATCGGTCTCACGGACTTGTGTCACACGTCCTCCGAAACCGTAGTTTTCCAGCATACCCGTGAAACCAATAAGCACGTCATCAACTTTGGGGCTCAGCGACGGGGGCATTGTTTTTGAAAACGTCAGTTGCAGCCCACTTACAGATGTCACATACGGAGTCATGCCAAGCATATCCATGTGGCGCACTTTCGGGGCGAACTTGACTTCCGGCTGCACGAAACCAACAGAGTCGATGGCCGCCAGAGGAATGCGATAGGTGCTGTCGGCCGTCACCACTTCCTGAACAACAAATTCATCATGCTCTTCATTGTTCAGGTCAATCTTTGAGTAGCGCATCTCCTCCACCTCATCGTAGAAGAAACCGTTGAAATCTCCGTCATTGCGATAAATATAGAAAGCAGCTCCGTCTTCTATAGTCTGTGCGACGATATTACCTGCTCCCGTAATGACGAGGAGTGTCACCAGGATATATTTCAGCTGTTTCATGGCTTAGAGATTTTAAAGTTTTGGTCATTGATATTGACGATATAGACTCCTGAAGGCAGTGCAGAGAGTGAGAAAGAGACGGTCGAACCGACGGAGGTCTTTGAGTCAAGCAACACGCCCGCTGTGTTATAGAGTCGGACCACAGTGCCCCGAGTCACATTGCGCAGCTCTACACCGTCCGACGTCTGCACGAACATCAGGTCGTGTGCGTCCATACTATTCACCCTAGTGAAACTGCCCTCATAGGTGTAGCGTCTGACGTTGGCCAACTGGTAACGTACGCTACTACTGTTCGTTGTAATGACGAGCAGGTTTCCCTCAAATGATGTACGCGGCTCTTCAAGCAGGCTGAAGCGTACCTTCTCCCCACTTTTCATCCACACCACGAGTTGCTGTGTGGCATTTTGTGACCATGCTCCGATGCAATAGCAAAGCATCGCGAGAACGGAAACAATCTTCAGTCGTGTTCTTTTCATATAGTTGTGATTTTTTTTGTTAATGATTAATTAAGGTTAGACAAGTGATGTTTTCGGGGCAAAGATACAATATTCTGCGTTTATGAACAGTTCAAATTCACAAAAACAGATTTCAAATTTACATTTTATTGAAAACTGCAAATAATCGAGGTAAAAAATGTAATAAAAGCAGAGAGGAGATTTTTCACAAAAAAAGCTGCCGGATTGCTCCGGCAGCCTCATTTTTCATTTTTAACTTTTAACTTTTAATTTTACCAGTAGATGCCGACGCCGAACTTGAGGCCCACGCGGCTGCCGTTGCTCCAGTCGTTGCAGCAGAGGTCGGCATAGACGGAAGGCTCGAGGCTGATGTAGTGGTTGACATAGAAGCAATAGCCCACCTCGGGAACAAACTGGAACCAGTTGTTGGCCGAACCCTTGTGCTCGTACTGCAGGCCAAGACCGGTGAACACACCGCACTTCTTGAAATAGTAGCGGGCGCCCAGGTTGAGTTTGAAGGCATTGTACTCGTCTTCGTGCTGATAGCCGGCACCGGCGCGCAGCATCCAGTTGTTTTCGATGAAGTAGCCGTAGTCGCCGCCGAAGCCGAAGTAGAACTTCTCGGAGCCGCCGTAGCCGATGCCGAGACCGGAGAGATAGGTGTTGCCAAACTGCGTGCCCTTCTCAAACTGTGCACTGGCATTCACGGAAGCCAGCACCAAAAACAATGCAAAAATGACTTTTTTCATAGTGTTGTATTAAAAAAGGAACTTATATAAGAAACTGAGATGAAAGCCTTCGGGCGCCACCAGGATGTAGAGCACCGTGACCACCGTCATGAAGACGGCCGGCACGAGGGCTATCCAGTAGCACTTGCCCTGACGGCGGAGCCACAAGGCGGCAGTCCACAGCATCACGGTGGCCATCGTCTGATTGGTCCAGGCGAAATAGCGCCAGAGCACGGCGAAATCGATGTTCATCAGCCACAGGGCCACCGCAAAGAGCGGCAGCGAGAGCACAAGACGCTTCCAGAGAACATCCTGCTTCATGTGGAGAAAGTCGGCAGCGATGAGACGCGCGCTGCGGAAGGCGGTGTCGCCGCTGGTGATGGGCGCAGCCACCACGCCGAGGATGGCCAGCACGGAGCCGACGACGCCCATCCAACTGGTGCAGATGTCGCGCACGACGATGGTGGGGCTGCCCAGACTCATGAGTTTGAAGTAGGGTGTGCCCTCGCCGGGCAGCGAGTCGGCATACTTGATGGCGGCCGAAGCCCACACAAGGGCCACGACGCCCTCAAGAATCATGGCGCCGTAGAAGACGGGGCGGCCGTAGCGCTCATTGGTGAGGCAGCGCGCCATCAGGGGCGACTGCGTGGCGTGGAATCCGCTGATGGCGCCGCAGGCGATGGTGACGCACACCATGGGGAAGACAGGCAGCATCAGAGGATGGAAGTTGCGCGGATGATGGTTGGCCAAGAGACCATCGGTGAGCTCGGGCACATGACCCGCCTGCGTGAAGATGCCGTAGCCCACACCGACGGCCATCAGCAGCAGCGCCAGGCCGAAGACGGGATAGAGGCGCCCGATGAGCTTGTCGATGGGGAGCAACGTGGCCAGCACATAGTAGAGGAAAATCACCGTGATCCAGAACTGGGTGGAGAACCACCAGCCCTGCGAGGGCACGAGGCGGTCGAGCAGCGCCGCCGGCGTAATCACAAAGACCGCACCCACACACACCAGCAGCACCAGCGAGAAGGCGCTCATGAAATGGCGCATGCCGGCGCCCAGTTCGTCGCCCACCAACTCGGGCAGCGAGAGACCCTGCTTGCGCACGCTGATCATGCCGCAGAGATAGTCGTGCACCGCACCGGCGAAGATGCAGCCGAAGACAATCCACAGATAAGCCATCGGGCCGAAGAGGATGCCCATGATGGCACCGAAGATGGGGCCCGTGCCGGCAATGTTGAGAAACTGGATGAGAATGACGCGCCAGAGCGGCAGCGGCATGTAGTCCACACCGTCCTGACGGGTGTAGCAGGGCATTTCGGCAGAGGCGTCGGGCTTGAAGACGCGCTCCACCACCGCTCCGTAGAAGAAGTAGCCCAAAAGGAGGCAGACGAGTGCAACGGAAAACGTTATCATGACTTGAACTGATATTTAAGGAACAGAGCCGTCATCATCAGGGTAATCATGCCGCCGATGACGTAGCCCCAGAGATGCGGCAGGCCGAAGCCGTTGTCCACATCGATAAGGATGAAGCAGGCGCTCACGCTGCACATGAACACCGCCGGGAAGAAGGCCAGCAGCCACGAATGGCGCGGCCAGACGCCGCTGCCGTCGCTGCGGTGGCGCAGATAGTGCGCTATGGTGAAGAAGGTGAAAGTGGCGAGCACCTGGTTGAACCAACTCACATAGAGCCACAACACCTTGAAGCTCGACACGTTGAGCATCACGACGGCCAGCAGGAAGAGCGGCGCGGAGAGCGCAATGCGGCGCACGACGGTCTTCTGCCCGTAGCCCGTGAAGTCGGCCAGAATGAGGCGTGCGGCGCGGAAGGCACTGCCGCCGGTGGAGATGGGCGCCGCCACGATGCCCAGGACGGCGAGCACAAGGCCGGCGGTGCCGAGCCAGTCGCGGCACATCATATCGACCACGAGGGCGGGATTGACCTTCTGCGTGCCGCCCAGCGACATGAGGTCGTAGAGATGCTGATAGGAACCGGCATACTTTATGGAAGCCGCCGCCCAGATGAGGGCCACGACGCCCTCGGTGACCATCGCGCCGTAGAAGCAGCGCAGGCCGTATTTCTCACTTTTGATGCAGCGCGCCATCATGGGCGACTGCGTAGCGTGGAAGCCGCTCACGGCGCCGCAGGCTATCGTGATGAAGAGACCCGGGAAGAGCGGCGTGACGCCCTTCTTCACAGGATAGTGGTCGCTGAAAGCACCGGCCAGAGAAGGCACGGAGCCCGGCTCGGTGAAGATGCACACGCCGACGAGCACCGCCATCACCAGCAGCGCCACGCCGAAGACGGGATAGATGTTGCCCATAATCCTGCTCACGGAAAACACCGTGACGCAGAGGTAGAAGGCAAACATCAGCACCGTCCAGAAGAGGTTGGAGGTCAGGAGCGCCGAATCCGTGAAGCCGCTCATGAGGCTTGTCATCAGCCCGGCAGGAATCATGATGAACGAAGCGCCCACGCAAATCATGAGCACCAGCGAGACGATGCGCATCACCAGACGCGAAGCGGAACCCAGCTCGTCGCCGATAATCTCGGGCAGCGAGGCGCCGCCGCGACGGATGCTTATCATGCCGGACATATAGTCGTGCATCGCACCGCCCAGCAGGCAACCGAAGACTATCCACAGAAAGGCCGCTGGACCGTAGAGGACGCCCATCAGGGCGCCGAAGATGGGGCCCGTGCCGGCAATGTTGAGAAACTGCACCGTATAGACCTTCCACGTGGGCATCGGCGTGAAGTCCACCCCGTCGCGCAAAGTGTCGCAGGGCACGGGACGTCGCTCATCCGCGCCGAACACTTTTTCCATAAAAGCGCCATAGATGAAGTAACCCGCCAACAAAACTACCAGAGAAATGATAAAACTCGCCATTATTTTACGACGTAAATTCTATTTCAGGCGCAAAGATACAAAAAAATATTGTACCTTTGTCCACGTGAAAAGGATAATTCTCGCTTTATTAAGCATTTTTTCGCTCTGCGCCCGCGCACAAAACGTTGAGCCTGCGCTTCCTTTCAGCCTTGAGACGCCCAAACACGAGTTGCGCGGCGTGTGGCTGACCACCCTTTGGGGCCTCGACTGGCCCAAGACGCGCGGCACCGGAGAACGCGCCGTCGGGGAACAGAAAAAAGCCCTCTGCAGCATCCTCGACGAACTGCAGCGGGACGGCATCAACACCGTATTTCTCCAAACCCGCGTGCGCGGCACCGTGATCTACCCCTCGCGCATCGAGCCCTGGGACGCCTGCTTCACGGGCAAGGAGGGGCGCGACCCCGGATGGGACCCGCTGGCCTTCGCCGTCGGCGAATGTCACAAGAGGGGTATGGAGCTGCACGCCTGGGTGGTGACGCTGCCGATGGGCAAGACGCAGAGCGCCAAAGTCGTGCGCGCCATGAAGTTGCTGCGCCACGACGGCGCCTACTACATGGACCCCACACACGAGGAGACCGCCCACTACATCGCCAACATCTGTCGCGAAATCGTGTCGCGCTACGACGTGGACGGCATCCACTTCGACTACATACGCTACCCCGAAGGCTTCAGGCGCTCGCGCCAGAAGCCCGAGCTCATCACCCGCATCGTGGAGGAGAGCCACAAAGCCGTGAAGCAACTCAAACCCTGGGTGCGCTTCTCCTGTTCGCCCATCGGCAAAGCCGGCGACCTGGCCCGCCAGAGCGCCAAAGGCTGGTCGGCGGAGGCCGTCGGGCAGGATGCGTTGGGCTGGATTGACCGGGGGCTGATGGATTTGCTCTGCCCGATGATGTACTTCAAGGGCGACATCTTCTTCCCCTTCGCCGCCGACTGGCAGGAGCGCACCGCCGGGAAAGGTCTCGTGACGCCCGGCATGGGCATCTACTTCCTCTCGCCCAAGGAGAAGGATTGGCCGCTGGAGGAAGTGACGCGCGAACTCTCCTTCCTGCGCCACATAGGTATGGGCGGCGCGGTGTTCTTCCGCGAACAATTCCTGCGCGACGACGTCAAGGGGCTGCGCACCTGGCTGCGCCGCCACTACTACCGCACGGCCGCACTGCTGCCGCCGCTCCCCGGAGCCCCGACGGACAGCCTACAGCGCCCCGTGCTCACTGCCCGGAGCCATCGGGGCGGCGAAGGCCTCTACATGGTGGAGGGCGCACCGCGCTACGTGCTCTACGCTTCAGAGACGGAACCGGTGGACACAAGCGACCCCGCCAACATCGTGCGCATCGTCTACGGCGACGGACGCACGGACGGACGCACGGAGATAACCTACAACATGCTGACGGCACGCGCCTTCGGCCTGCATCTGGCCGTCACCGCACTCGACCGCTGGGGACGGGAAAGCACGCCCCTGCCCTTACCTCTTATAGAATAAACAGAAACAGAATAATATCATGAAAAAGAATCTACGCTTCGGCGCTGTGATGACGTTGCTGTGGATGTGCGCCCTGCAGGCCGCCGCCAATGCCGACATCACACGCTACGTGATGATCAATGCGGGCTTCGACCGCAACTACAACCACACGGCCGCAGAAAGCGGCAACGTGGCGCAGGAACTCAACGAAGTGTCCGGATGGACCTCAGAACTCAGCGCCGACTACACCGTATCGGGCGTGTATGAGTTCGGCTACAAAGGCACGTTCAACGGCGCCACAGTGCCCGCTGCGGGCCACAACGGAGAAGCCGGCGGCGCGCTGGCCCTCTCGACGGGATGGAGCCAGACCTTCTGCTACAGCCAGACCGTCACGCTGCAGCCCGGCACCTACACCGTTTCGGTGCCCACCTACAACGGCAGGACCCAAACGGGCGGCACCTCGATGCTCGCCTTTATCCCCACCCAGGGCGATGCCGTCAACTCCACGCTCACCTCGTATCCCGGCAAGCAGTGGACAGTGGACCGCATCACCTTCACCCTCACGGCAGCACGCACGGGCAAGCTGCGCATCGGCTACAAAGCCGCCGCAGGTGCCTCATCGGCATCGGCCGCTCCCGTCATTGACTGCGTCAAGGTGGAGGCCTCAGCCGTCAAGCCCCCGCATCGCAACATCCTGAACCGCTATAAGAGCCTCTATAAGGAAGGCACCCCCGGCGCCGAGGAACTGAAAGCGCTCTACGACGCCTACATCGCCGCCCACGACAACAGCGCAGCTACGGTGGAGGAAACCGCCACGACCTACTACGAATTGATGCAGGGCTTCGATGAATACCAGGTCAGGAACGCCAGCGACGAGAAACCCATCGACCGCACCGACCGCATCGTCAACCCCTCCTTCGAGACCGACGGCACCGCCGGATGGAAGGTGGAGGGCATGAACCTGCAGAGCAACAGCGCCTTCCTGCGCAAGAAGGGCACCTACTACATGGAGAGCTGGATGCCCATCGGACAGAGCATCGGTGAGGCCTCACTGGAGCAGACGCTGACAGCGCTGCCTGCAGGCTACTACAAACTGACGGCCGCCGCCCTCCACATACAACAGAAGTCCGGCGGCAGCAACATCAATCAGGGCGATCCGCAGACGGGCGCCTGGCTCTGTGCCGGCAGCAACAGAGTGGAAATCACCGCATCGGACAACTATGTCGTCAACTTCGCCGTGCTCTCGCCCGAGAGCGAAGTGGCCATAGGCCTCAGGACCTCCCGTCCGACGGGCAACTACCTCTGCGCGGACAACTTCACCCTGCAGTGCATCGGCCCTCTCACACCGGAGCGTATGGCCGAAGAAGTGAGGAACGTTGCCGATGAGGCACAGTATTATTTGGACCTGGGCATCCAAAACAGTGCCGCAACAGCGGTCAACGACGCGCTCACTCTGGCCCGAAACGCATTGGAAGGCTCGTATGACGAGACCGCACTGCTGGAAGCCCGCGAGGCGCTGCTCGACGCCATAAAGAAGGCCAAAGCTTCGCGCGCTCTCTACGATGCGCTGCAGCAGCGCATCGACTACGCCGGGAAGGTGGCCTCGTGGTGGGAAGGCGTCGTCAACAAAGCCGCCGCACTCAGCTACCTCAAGAGCTACATCGCCACGGCCAAGACAAAGATGACCGACTACGGCCAAACCGACACACAGCTGCGCTCCGTAACCAATGTGCTCAACACACGCATCACGGCGGTGGACAAGAAGATATACTGCAGCACCTCGGCCTGCGGCACCGACGAGCAACTGAAGGTGGAGAGCAACCAATGGTGCTACGCCCGCTCCATGCAGTCGAAGCACTGGATACTCTTCTGGGAAGCCGGCTACGGCAAGGGCGTGCCCGCCGCAGTACCTGAAATCCTCAGCAACGCCGACCGCATCTTCGAACTCTATGCCAACGAGCTGGGCTACATCACCATCAACCAGGGCAAGTCGAAGACCGACACCTACAAGATGATTATCCGTCTGCGCCACACCACCGAATGGGAAGCCAGCGGCAGCGGCATCGACGACCAAATCGGACTGCTCACCCTCTCCAACGGCGCCCACACCTCGCGCAGCGGACAGACGGTGGCCCACGAAATCGGACACTGCTTCCAGTATCAGGTGCACTGCGACAACGGCAACTGGAACGGCTGGATGTACAACTGGGGCTCCTCCACGCTGAACGTCTTCTGGGAAATGTGCGCCCAGTGGCAGGCCTATAAGTTCTACCCCGAGATGCAGTTCGGCAACGAATGGTTCTGGAACACGCTCAACGGGCTCCACCGCCACCCCCTCTGCGTGGACCTGCGCTACAACAACTACTTCATCCAGGACTACTTCTGCCACAAGCACGGCATCAGGTTCCTGGGCCGTATGTGGAACGAGAGCGCCTGGCCCGAAGACCCGCTGCAGGCCTACATGCGCCTGACCATGAGCGGCACCGAGGCCGAGAAACTCGACCGGCTAGGCGACGAGATGTGGGAATACGGCGCCCGCATGACCACCTTCGACCTCGACCCCATACGCGACTACGGCGCCTCGTGGATTGACACCCGCAACCAGACCGCACTCACCAAAGACGCCTCAGGCGCCTGGAGCCCGACAGCCGCCAATTGTATCGAGAACTGGGGCAACAACGCCATACGCCTCAACGCCCCCGCAACGGCCAGGACCGTCTATGTGGAGTTCACCGGCGAGGCCGGCAAGACGGGCTACACCGCCTACAACACCGCCAAAGCCGGATGGAAGCTGGGCTTTGTGGCCCTCAAGAACGACGGCACACGCCTCTACGGCGACATCGCCACCGCCACCTATGCCGAGCCCCGCAAGGACCTCGCTTTCGAGTGCCCCGCCGGCGTGAGCCACCTGTGGCTGGTGGTGAGCGGAGCGCCCACCTCCTACTGGACGCGCGACTGGCTCAGCTGGAGCGAGGAGAGCACCGCAGAGCAGTGGCCCTACAGTGTGAAGTTCTACCAGACCAACGTCTATGGCGAGCCCAATAACAACAGTTATCCCACCGGCATCAGCGCCCCCCGCGCAGAAGAAGACGGAGAGGAGCCCGACGGCCCCGTCTACGATCTGAACGGACGACGCCTTAACGCTGTGCCCGAACACGGTCTCTACATCAAGGGCGGCAAAGTGTATTCGCGCTGATACGGCAAACACGAAACGATGGAACAGGCGAATCCCTACATCAAGCAGTTCCCCGAACTCTTTCGGGGCAAGAAGATACTCTACGTGCACGGCTTTGGCTCGAGCGGCAGTTCGGGCACCGTGGCCCGTCTGCGCGAAGTGCTGCCCGAAGCCGACGTTGTGGCGCCCGATCTCCCCATACATCCCGAAGAAGCGATGACGCTGCTGGAGACACTATGCCGCGAGGAGCACCCCGACCTCATCATCGGCACCTCGATGGGCGGCATGTACGCCGAGATGCTGCGCGGCTACGACCGCATCCTCATCAATCCCGCCCTGCGCATGGGCGACACGATGAAGGAACACGGACTCACCGGGTCACAGCATTTCTACAGCGAACGGCGCGACGGCGTGCAGGAATTCATCGTGACCAAATCGCTGGTGAAGGAATACCGCGACATCACAGAGCGCTGCTTCGAGGGCTGCGAAGACCCGGAAGAACAGCAGCGCGTGTGGGGACTCTTCGGCGACAAAGACACCACCGTCAACACCTGTGACCTCTTCCGCTGCCACTACACCCGCGCCGTCCGCTTTCACGGCGAGCACCGCTTGGGCGACCATTCTTTCATGCAATCCGTGGTGCCCGTCATCCGCTGGATAGACGACCGTCAGGAAAAGCGGGAGCGCCCCATCGTCTATGTGGACGTGAGCACGCTGATTGACCCCCACGGACAGCCCTATGCCTCATCGCAGAAGACGCTCCGGACACTGTTGGAGTCGTATCAGCTCTACTTCACCGCACCGGCGCCGGCAGATACCGCTCCCTACGGGGATGTGCTCTCGTGGCTCTACGAATACGTCAACGTGCCGGCTTGGGGTCACACGGTGTTTACAGACCGCAAAACGCTGCTCTACGGCGACTACTTCATCGACAGGGAACAGACCGAAGGCATGGGCGCCCTCATACAATTCGGCTCCGACACCTTCAAGACGTGGGACGACATCGCCGAATACTTCTCACGCCTCGGCGGGCAGTGAACAAACAGGCTGACGCCCCGTCCCGCTCCCCTATTTCTTATGCCGGTTGGCACGGGCCCGGCGGATGTCGGCCTTCTTGTGGGCCGAAGCGCTCCCGTGCGCTCCCGTGATATACTGCTTCTTTTTGGCCTTTGTGCGCACCTTCTCCTCCTGCTTCGATGCCGCAGGCTTGCCGCTCTTACCCTTAAACGTGATGCCGCCCATGATGACGGCGTCGATATCGTCGCCTCCGAATTTATTCATAGTTCACTGTGCCAAAAAGTCCACGACGCCAACGCCTGCAGACGCAGCATCTCCAATCCGTTCTTCACCGTTGCTCCGCACTCACGACCCCGCTGCATGAAAAGCGTGTCAAGCGGGTTATACACCAAATCATACAACAAGTGACGCTCCGAAAGCAATTCGTAGGGAATCGCCGGACACTCGTCCACACGGGGGAACATACCCACCGGACTGCAGTTAACCACCACCGTATGGTCGGCCATCACCTCAGGAGAGAGCATCTCGTAGGAAAGCACGCCCTCGCCCGCTTTACGACTGACCTGAGTCGGCTCCAACCCCAAACGGCGCAAGCCCGCCCACACAGCTTTGGACGCGCCGCCGCTGCCCAACACCAGAGCACGATGGTGGTGGGGCTGCAGGAGCGGACGCAGACTGTCCATGAAACCGATGATGTCGCTGTTGAAGCCCTTGAGGCGACCGTCGCGAATGCTAATCACGTTGACGGCACCGATTTCACGCGCCTCGGGAGAAATCTCGTCGAGCAGCGGGATGACGGCCTGCTTGTGAGGTATGGTGCAATTGAGGCCACGAAGGAGCGGATGCGTACGCACCACCTCCAAGAGCCCTTCGGCCTCGGGAATTTCAAAGTTGAGATATTCGGCCTCGATGCCGTGCTCGGGGAAAAACTCCCCGTTGAAGAAACGGCGGGAAAAACTGTGTCCCAGGGGATAACCTATGAGTCCGTACTGTTCCATATCGGGGAAATAAAGGGATTTAACGGCAGGTGATGTGGAAACAGCCCTGCTTGACCTCATACTTAATCCAGCAACGGCCGGCCACGCGCTCGTCGCGCAACACTTCGGACAGCACCCACTTGAGGGTGTCGTCGCGCACCAGGCGGCGCACGGGGCGGTAGCGGTTGTAACAAATGTCAAAAGTGGTGCCAAAGCGGTGGCACGACTGGGGGCTGGCGTTGAAGTTGGTCTTGCGCAACTCACGCACATCATTCTCCGTGCGCAGCATGCTGGTGACAATCAGCTTGTGCACGGGCAGCCCCTTCATCGAGAGCGAATCCATGAAATTGCGCGCAATCTCGTGAAGCAACTCCTGAGCACGGGGCACCAGATAAGGAACGGACGACTTCATGCCGCGATCAATGACATAGAAGGGATCGGCGGCAGCGAACACAAGACCGCTCCTGCTCTTCTCGGCTTCCCGGCGGCCTTCAATCGGACGGATACCCCAACGGTGCGCAGCCTGCATGTGGACATCCTCCACATCGGGGAAAGCACTTTGGAACGATGGCACGGAAAGGATGGGGTGAGGATGACGGCGCTCGGCACGGCGCAGAGCCGAACGGGGCGGCGCAGGCGTCTGCTTCACCTCGGGCGTGTCGGTCGTCGTGACCTCCAACGCTGCGGCAGGCTGCTCGGCCTCCACCGTCTGCACCGCCTCAGCGGCTTCGGCGACGGAAGCGTCGGCAAGCTTGATGGCGGCACTGTCGGCAGCAGCCTCGGACACGGAGACGGCAGGGTCGGCGGAGACGGCTGACATGCAAGCACGCACCAAACCCAGTGTGGCCACTGTGACAAAATAAAAACCGAGGTAGAATTTCTTCTTGAGACGTCTCATAACGATTACGGGCACAAAATTAACGATTTTTTCCGAATTACCGAAACGCGAGCAGCAATAATTTCCTGCATCAGCACTTTTTTCGTACATTTGCAACGCATAAACTATACATAATTCCACACAATGAAAGAATTGGAACTGAAATACGGGTGTAACCCCAATCAGAAGCCCTCCCGCATCTTCATGACGGAGGGAGAGTTGCCCATCACCGTGCTCAACGGCCGTCCCGGCTACATCAACTTCCTGGATGCCCTCAACTCCTGGCAGTTGGTCAAGGAACTGAAGGCCGCCACCGGGCTGCCCGCCGCCGCCAGCTTCAAACACGTGTCGCCCGCCGGCGCCGCTGTCGGTCTGCCCCTGAGTGACACGCTGAAGAAAATCTACTGGGTGGAGGACGCCCCCCTGCCCCTCACACCCATCGCTTCGGCTTATGCCCGCGCCAGAGGTGCCGACCGCATGTCGTCCTACGGTGACTTCATCGCGCTGAGCGACGAATGCGATGAAGCAACGGCACGCCTCATCAACCGCGAGGTCTCCGACGGCGTAATCGCTCCGAGCTACAGCCCCGCTGCGCTGGAGGTGCTGAAGGCAAAGAGAAAAGGCAGCTACAACGTCATCCAAATAGACCCAGAATACCGCCCGGAGCCCATTGAGCACAAGCAGGTGTTCGGCATCACCTTCGAGCAGGGACGCAACGAGGTAAACCTGGCCGACCCCGCCCTCTTTGAGAACATCCCCACGAAGAACAAGAACTTCCCCGAAGACAAGCGCCGCGACCTCATCATCGCCCTCATCACGCTGAAATACACGCAGAGCAACTCGGTGTGCTACGTGAAGGACGGACAGGCCATCGGCATCGGCGCCGGACAACAGAGCCGCATCCACTGCACCCGCCTGGCCGGACAAAAGGCCGACATCTGGTGGCTGCGGCAGCACCCGAAGGTGATGAGCCTGCCCTTCGTGGAAGGCATACGCCGCGCCGACCGCGACAACACCATTGACCTCTATATCGGTCCCGAACGCGACGATGTGCTCAGGGATGGCGCCTGGCAGCAGTTCTTCACCCGCAGGCCCGAGCCCCTCACCGACGAAGAAGTGAAGGAATGGCTGGCGCAGAACACCGGCGTGTGTCTGGGCAGCGATGCCTTCTTCCCCTTCGGCGACAACGTGGAGCGCGCCCACAAGAGCGGCGTGGAGTATATCGCACAGGCCGGCGGCTCGGTGCGCGACGATCACGTCATCATGACCTGCGACAAATACGGCATCGCAATGGCCTTCACCGGCGTGAGACTCTTCCACCATTAATATCCGTTTAGCACTAAAGTCCCCCCGGAGTATGTCACGTCTGCTCACTATACTACTGGCCGCACTGTTCACACTGAGCGCACTGGCCGACAGTGACAACGCCGCGGTTGTGCCAGGTGCGCAATACGTGCTGCGCAACGTGGCCACAGGCAGTTATCTCATGAAGGACGGCACCACGACGAAGAACGAGGCGGAAGCCTCCAACTGGCGCGTGGTGACCAACGACACCATTCATTACGATGACGCTGAGACGCTCTACATCGTTTACAGCGATGACACCGTGATGCAGCTGACCAACGGCGGCATCACGGGCTGGAAGGTCTCGTTTTCCGGCAAAGGCAACACCACCTACGTGATACCCAGCACGACAACAGACAGAACCTTTAAATTCCGCTACCGCTACCTAACAGACACACGATACCTCAACGTGGAGGCGGACGCCCAAGGCAACGAGAGACTGACGGCAGCCAGAACTCCGTCAGCCTACAACGACTGGGAATTCGTGCCGACAAGTCATCCGAAAGACTATCGCTATCGGCTGATGAGCATGAACCGGTCGGGCAGCAATACAAAGTACACCATAGCCTATCTCTCGCACGACGTTTTGGGCAAAGAGGTGTGGCTCTCGGGATGGGTGGCAGTGCCCACTGCCTCAGAAGGCGGTGCGTGCAACGCCGACCACTTGCTTTTCTCCACCCACTACACGATGTGTAAGAACTCGGAAGTCCCCTCCCAGACCGATCCGTACGACGGCTTCACGTTTAATCTTTCAAGAAACAAACCCGTAATGATTGAGCCGGACTATCTGGGCTACGGTATCACCAAAGACCGCGAACACCCCTACTGCGCCCCCGACATCATGGCCGAAGAGAGCGTGGATATGTTGCTCACGGTGCACGACCTGTTGCGTGACATGCACGCCATGGACTGCTCCACGGGCACCTACCCCACCTACGGCATCGGCTACTCTCAGGGCGGCGCCATCATCCTGGCCTGCCAGCGCTACGTCGAGAATTCGCCCAAGCTCACAGAAGCACAGCGCAACGCCATCAACTGGGTGCGCACCTGCGCCGGTGCCGGCCCCTATTGTTCGCTGTCCACCATTTCGCAATACTACTTCCAGGACAACCTGTCGATGCCTGTCGCCGCACCGTTGCTGGTGATGGGTATGGTGGCAGCCTACCCCGACATCTTCGGCGACATCAAGGCGGAGGACTACTTCTCCGAAGCCTTCAATACCGCCGGCATCGTGGATAAGGTACGCTCCACCGACTACACCATTGACGAACTGAACGACGCCATCAAAAAGGCCTGCGGCACCACCATGCAGAGCATACTCTCGGAAGAGGCCAAAGATGTCAACTCCGACCTCACGCAACACCTGCTCAAAGCACTGGGACGCAGCGACCTGACCCGCGACTGGACTCCGAAGGCCGACATTTGGTTTTTCCACAACACGGACGACGACGTGGTGCCCTATCTCAACACCATGGCCGCCTACAAAGGACTAAAGGACCGCTGCCAGGGCGAATGTGCCATATACACCACCGGTGTGGGTATGTCGCACCTTGCCGCGGCCATAGACTTCATGGCCCGTATGATTCTCGGCAACTACAAATAACCCGTTACTGCAGACAGAAGGATGATGCTACTCGAAATTTTGTTTTACTGGTATTACGTTGTCATCACCGCCACTGTCGGCGGCCAAGTATATGCTACCGGCGATTGGAGACTTCCCCTCTCCGATGAGGACTACGGCGACCGCATTGAGACCCGCTGGGTGATAGCCGGCACCGAAGGGCGCTCCTCCTGCTACGTATGGGCAAAGCCCGACGAGGGCTATCGCTTCGCCGGCTTTCTGAATGAGAAAGGAGAAGAAATACCCGTCACAGACAAAACGGAAGAAATCCGTCTGTGGACCACCACGGAGAGTGCCCAAACAGAGGACGGCATTGTGAGCGGCAACGACCTGTATCCCATCGCCCCACAGAAATTCACCGCAGTGTTCCTGCCCGACGATCCCAATGGTGTGGCCACAATGCGCTGCGCCTCTGAGACAGCCGAACAGGACGACGCGATGTACGACCTCTCCGGACGAAAACTGGCCACCCCGAAAGGCGGCCAGATTATTATCAGAAACCGGAAGAAGGTGATGCTCAGCCGATAAGGCGGCTCACCAGCACGGAATGTTTTGCCACTTCTGCCTCGGCCATGTCGAGGAAGTGGTTCATCGACTGCTCGAAAAGCTCGGGCGCCTTAGCGGCGTGCTGCAGCATGAGGTGGCTCATGATGATGTCGGCAGCCATCTCGTAGAGGTGACGGGCGGCAAAATCGAGCACCTCCTGATTCTCCTTTTCACGCACGGCGGCAGTGACGGTATTGTACTTCTCCGTCATAGCCTTGAGACGTTCCACCTGAGCGGCATATTGGGCAGCGGCAGAAGTTTCTGTCATCATCTCCTCCATCACCTGAGCGTAGAAGCCGTTGGTGACGTAGCGGATGGCGGCCACCGTCTGCAGCTGCGTGGTGCCCTCGTAGATGCTCGTGATGCGGGCGTCGCGATAAATGCGCTGACAGGCGTATTCCAACATGAAGCCCGAACCGCCGTGCACCTGAATGCAGTCGTAGCCGTTCTGGTTGGCATACTCAGAATTCATACCTTTGGCCAGCGGCGTGAAAGCGTCGGCCAGACGTGAGAAGCGTTTGAGTTCTGCGCGCTCCTCGGCCTCCAGTTTACGCTCTCGGGAAATATCTTCCAGGGCTTTGTAAATATCCACATAACGGGCCGTCTCATAGAGCAGGGCACGACCGGCATCCAGACGGGCCTGTATGTTGCCAATCATCTCACGCACGGCAGGAAACTCGATAATGGCCTTGCCGAACTGTTTGCGATCCTGTGCATAAGCCACAGCCTCATTGTAGGCGGCTTGCGAAAGGCCTACGCTCTGAGCGGCAATGCCCAAACGGGCACCGTTCATCAGACTCATCACATATTTAATCAGGCCTAGTTTGCGGTCGCCGCACAACTCACACTTGGCATTCTTATAGACCAACTCACAGGTTGGACTGCCGTGGATGCCGAGCTTGTTCTCGATACGGCGCACGTCCACGCCTCCGTCACGCTTGTCGTAGATGAACATGGAGAGGCCGCGACCGTCGCGCGTGCCGGCCTCGGAACGGGCCAGGACGAGATGGATGTCGGAGTCGCCGTTGGTGATGAAACGCTTGGAACCGTTGAGACGCCAGCACTTATTCTCCTCATCGTAGGTGGCTTTGAGCATGACGCTCTGCAGGTCGCTGCCGGCATCGGGCTCCGTGAGGTCCATTGACATCGTCTCGCCGGCGCAAACACGGGGAATATATTTTTGACGTTGCTCTTCGTTTCCGAAACAATAGAGTGTCTCGATACAATCCTGCAGACTCCAAATATTCTCAAAACTGGCATCGCCTGCAGAAACAATTTCGTTGGCCGCCGTGTAGACCGTCACGGGCAGATTCAGACCGCCGTAGCGACGGGGCATTGTCATACCGTTCATGCCGGCCTTCGTCATGACGTCGAGATTCTCCGCTGTCTTCTCTGCGTAGCGCACACGGCCACCCTCGCAGTGAGGACCTTCGGCATCGACTGCCTCTGCATTGGGGGCCACAACATCGGCGGTCACTTCACCCACGATGTCAAGCACACGATTATAAGAATCCATCGCATCCTCGTAGTCCTCGGGAGCATAGTCATACTGACCCTTGTCGGCAAAGTCTCTTTCCTTGAGGGCTACAATGCGCTGCATGAGCGCATTCTGCCCCACCTCAAATTTGATTTTCTCGTTGTCGTTATAATAATTTGCCATGACGTCTCAATTACTTGGAATTCTGTTTGTAATACTTTATCATCTTGGGCACAACTTCCTCAACGGTGCCGTTGATAACGTAATCGGCAATCTGATTAATCGGAGCGTTTTCATCGGGATTTATGGACACGATGATGCCGCTCTCCTTCATGCCGGCCACATGCTGTATGGCACCGGAAATGCCGCAGGCAATATACACCTTGGGACGGACGGTCACACCCGTCTGGCCAATCTGCAGGTCGTGGTCGCAGAAACCGGCATCGACGGCAGCACGGCTGGCACCCACTTCGGCATGAAGCACTTTGGCCAGGTCGTAAAGCAGTTGGAAGCCTTCTTTGGAACCCACACCGTAACCACCGGAGACAATGATGGGAGCACCCTTCAGGTTATTCTTTGAAGCCTGCACGTGGCGCTCGATAACACGTGTCACGTATTCCGTCTGGGGCACATAGTCATCCACCTTCTCCACGATAACTTCGCCCTTGTAGGCGGGATCAAGCACCTCGGCCTTCATCACGCCACTGCGCACGGTGGCCATCTGAGGACGGTTTTCGGGATTGACGATGGTGGCCACGATATTGCCGCCGAAGGCCGGACGAATCTGATAGAGCAACTGCTCATAGGTCTTGCCCGTCTTCTTATCCTCGTGGGGACCGATTTCGAGAGCGGTGCAATCGGCCGTCAGACCGCTTTTAAGCGCACTGGATACACGCGGACCGAGATCACGTCCCACCACGTCGGCACCCATCAGACAAATCTGGGGCTTTTCCTTCTTGAAGAGGTTCACCAAAATGGCCGTATGAGGTTTTGAGGTGTAGGGCGACAGACCTTCGGCGTCGAACAGATGAAGCACATCCACGCCATAGGGCAGAATCTGCTGCTCCACCTGCCCCACGATACCATCGCCGGCAGCGACAGCCTCAAGCTTGACACCCAAAGTATTGGCGAGTTTGCGACCTTTGGTCAGCAACTCCTGACTCACTTCGGTCACTGCGTGACCTTCGAGTTCGCAATATACAAATACGTTGTTCATAATCTGCTTTTTCTTGAGTCGTTGACTTAACCGATGGTGTGAGAAGCCAACAGCTCCTGAATCAGTCCGTTGATATCTTCGTCGCTGCCGGTGAGCTGCTTGCTCTCCTTGGCCTTGAACACGATATTCTCCACATGCTTCACCTTCGTGGGGCTGCCGGCCAAACCGCACTGATTGAGGTCGGCTTCAACGTCGGCACAGGTCAGATGGGGCACCTCGGCCTTCTTGTAGGCCATAACGCGCTTGGCGTTGCGGGGGCGACAGGGGGCTGCGCTGCCGTTCACGGTCAGCACACAGGGCAAGGCCGTCTCCACGGTCTCCACACCACCGTCGATGTGACGCACCACGCGAATGGTCTTGCCGTCGCAAGAAAGTATCTCCTCGGTGTAAGTAATCTGATTGAGACCCAGTTTCTCAGCCACCTGGGGGCCTACCTGTGCGGTGTCACCGTCAATGGCCTGACGTCCGCCGATGATGAGATCCACATTGGGTGCGAAATGACGAATGGCAGTAGAGAGCGCATACGATGTGGCCAGGGTATCTGCTCCGGCAAAGGCTCTGTCGGTCAACAGATAACCGCCATCCGCGCCTCTGTACATTGCTTCTTTTACAACTTCGGCCGCACGGTCGGGACCCATCGTGAGCACCGTCACCGTTGTGCCGGGATTTTGCTCCTTCAGACGCAGCGCCTGCTCCAGAGCATTGAGATCTTCGGGATTGAAAATAGCAGGCAGTGCACTGCGGTTAACTGTCCCCTCCGGCGTCATCGCGTCGGGACCCACGTTGCGCGTGTCGGGCACCTGCTTGGCTAATACTACAATATTCATTTTTTTGCACACTTTAGCAAATTTTGTGCAAAGGTACGACATTTTTCTCACTTAAGCGCCCTTTCACTCTATTTTTTTCTTCTTCCGGCCCGCATCGGAACACTTTCTCTTGCCGGTTGAAAAAAAAATCGTAACTTTGCCATTGAAAAAGAAGAAACTATGATTGAATATCTCAAAGGAGAACTGGCAGATCTGCAACCGGCGGAAGCCGTGATAGACTGCAACGGCGTGGGCTACGGTGTCGGCATCACCCTCAACACCTTCAGTGCGCTGCAGGGCAAAGAGGGCATCGTGAAACTTTATATCTCGGAGAGCATCCGCGAAGACGCCTATCAACTGTGGGGATTTGCCACCCGGGACGAACGCTCGCTGTTTCTTCTGCTGCAGACCGTGAGCGGCATCGGAGCGGCTACGGCACGCATGATTCTCTCGGCCCTCTCACCGCAGGAATTGGGCGACATCATTCTTTCGGGCAACGACAAAATGCTCAAGAGCGTGAAGGGCATCGGCCCGAAAGCCGCCCAGCGCATCATCGTGGAACTGCAGGATAAAATTGCCCCGCTGGCTCTGGGCTCCTCAAGTACGGAAAGGACAGCCGCCGCCACCGTCAACGCGCTGAACGACACCGTGATGGAAGAAGCATCTTCGGCCCTTACGATGCTCGGTTTTTCGCCGGCTCCCGTGCGCAAGACGGTACATAAGATTCTCTCCGATGAGCCCGACGCGCCCGTCGAACGTGTCATCAAATTAGCGTTAAAGATGCTGTAAAGCACAATAAAAGAACTTTGCGCTGCGTTTTTCTCCCAGTGAACGCACGCGCATATATTATAATCACACTTTCCCTGCTGCTCTCTCTGAGCCTCCCGGCTCAGAAGCGCGACACCATCACGGACGGCCGCCCCCGAAGCGACCTCAAGGTGGACCGCAGGGCACTGCCCGAGGCAGAATCTCTTATCCGCGAGATTATCTATGACGAGAAGACCGACTCTTTTGAAGTCGGCACACGCCTGCGTTCCCGCAAAACCAGTGCCAAAGACAAAAGCGACAACAAAGAGGGCAGCGTCAAAGCCGCCAACGACACCACCATACGCGGCTCCGTCGGCATTCCATTCTCTGCCGTCGGCCCGACGGTCGGAACGGCCACCAGCTATCTGACGGCCCCCACGCTGATGTCTCCCGATGAATATCGACGCTGGAGCCTGCGCCGCTCCATGATGTCCTACTACCGTCAGCGCAATGCGGAAGCCTACGCCACATCGGGCAAGTCCAAGTTTGACTTCACCAATATGAAATTCAATATCGGTCCGGCAGAGAAGATTTTCGGCCCGGGCGGCGTGCAGATCAAGACACAGGGATCGGCCGAACTCAAGTTGGGTATCAACATGAAGCACGTGGATAATCCCTCCATCGCCGTCAACCGCCGCAGCACCACCGGTCTCGACTTCGACCAGAAGATTAACTTCACGATGACCGGCAAAGTAGGTGACAAGGTGCAGATGAACCTGAACTACAACACCGACGCCACCTTCGACTATGACGCACAAAACCTCAAGCTTAAATACGAAGGCAAGGAAGACGAAATCATCAAACTCATAGAGGGCGGCAATGTCAGCTTCCCGTCCAACAACTCGCTCATCCCCGGGCTGTCCTCGCTCTTCGGCCTGCGCACCGACCTGCAGTTCGGCAAGTTGAAATTGCAGACCGTCATCTCGCAGAAGAAATCCGCCTCAAAGAGCGTCTCTACCAAAGGCGGCGCCTCCACCACCAATTTTGAGATTGCCGCCTCCGACTACGAACTCAACCGCCACTTCTATCTGTCCCACTATATGCGTGAGCAGTACGGCGCTTGGATGCAGACACTGCCCACCATCCGCAGCGGCATCACCATTAAGCGCATCGAGGTGTGGGTGACCAACAAGACCGGCGCCACCACCAACACACGCAATATTGTGGCTATGGCCGGCCTGGCGGAGAATACCGACGACCACGGTGTCGGAAAGAAACTGAGCACCTATCCAGACAACACTTCCGGTAACGTCTATGCCAACGTGAGCGCACTCGATGGCGTACGTGACATCTCTACAGCCTCCGCCACTCTTGAAGCCGCCGGATACAAAGGCGGCACGGATTTCGAGAAACTGC
This sequence comes from uncultured Bacteroidales bacterium, assembly GCA_902791295.1. Taxonomy (GTDB): domain Bacteria; phylum Bacteroidota; class Bacteroidia; order Bacteroidales; family Bacteroidaceae; genus Physcousia. Next base: position 23,869 of record CADAVI010000011.1, read on the forward strand.
AATCGGCCCGCCTCCTCTCTTCCTCCGAGTACAACGTTAATACCACATTGGGTACCATCTCGCTCAACACCACACTGCAACCTGACGAAATACTTGCCGTAGCCTACGAATACACACTCAACGGAGTAACACACCAAGTGGGCGAATTCAGCAGCGACCAAAAAGAGAATGCCACCGCACTCATTGTGAAACTCATCAAAAGCAGTGCCACAACGCCCTCGTCACCGGTGTGGCGTCTGATGATGAAAAACGTCTATTCTTTGGGAGCCAGCAGCATGACACGGGACAAGTTCAAACTCGACATCAAATACCTGAGCCCCAACGGCGGCACCTATGTCACCTATCTTCCCAACTCCAAGACCAAAACTACACCGCTGTTGCGCGCCCTCGGTCTCGACCGCTTAGACCAGAACAACAAATACAAGTCCGACGGACGCTTTGACTACATTGAAGGCTACACCGTGCTGAAAGGACGCATCTATTTCACGGTGGAGGAGCCCTTCGCTGACCAGTTGGAATCCTTCATGCGCGAGAAGGGTGTCAGCAACGACAGCATCGAATTTTTCCGCTACCGGGCACTCTATGACACCACGCGCATAGCAGCCAAGCAGTTGGCAGAGAAGAATAAATTCATGATTATGGGACGTTATTCCGGATCGGCTGCCGGCGAAATAGATCTGGGCGTCACCAATGTCGCTCCGGGCTCTGTAGTGGTAACCGCCGGCGGAGTCACCCTTGTAGAAAACGAGGATTACACAGTGGACTACAACATGGGACGTGTGACCATCATCAACCAAAGCATTCTCGATGCCGGCACCTCTGTGAATGCCTCCGTGGAGAGCAACGACACCTACGGCATGCAACGCAAAACGGTGCTCGGCCTCAACTTCGATTACGAAGTAAACAAGAACCTCACCATCGGCGGCACCATGCAATATCTCTCCGAGCAGCCCCTCACCACCAAAGTGACCATTGGCAACGAGCCACTGAAAAATCTCCTTTGGGGCGGCCACATCTCATGGAAGCACGAAGCCCAATGGCTCACCAACCTCGTTAACAAAATTCCTTTCATCCACGCCACAGCACCCTCACAAATAACCTTCGATGCCGAAGTCGCCCAACTCGTGGCCATGCAGTCGAAGAGCGTCCAGGGCGGAGCCGCCTACATCGACGACTTCGAGGATGCCAAGAAGAAGACCTCGCTGTTGGAGCCCACTTACTGGCAGTTGGCCTCCACCCCTTCGTCCACCTATGCCAATGACGTCACCTATGCCACCGATGCCGATGAGACAGAGCGCTGGCGTTACGGGCAACACCGCGCACTGCTGGCCTGGTACACCGTTGACCCGCTCTTCACCCGTCGCGGCTCCACTCTGGCTCCCAGTTACATCAACGAAGACTCTCTCTCCAACCATTATATCCGAGAGATTTATGAGCGGGAGCTCTACCCCAACAAGACACAGACTTCCTACTCTTCAGCCAGCACCATTCCGGCACTCAACCTGGCCTACTACCCTTCCGAGCGCGGCGCCTACAACCTCACACGCGAGACCGATGCCAACGACCGCCTGCTTACCCCCAAAGAAAACTGGGGCGGCATGATGCGCGCTATTGACAACACCGACTTTGAGACGCAGAACATCGAATACATTGAGTTCTGGCTGATGGACCCCTTCTTCTACGAGCGGGGCAAGAGCTACGACGGGGCGCAGCCTTCCGACGACATCGGCGGCAAACTTTACATTGACTTGGGCGAAATCTCCGAGGATATTCTTAAGGACGGCAAGAAATTTTACGAAAGCGGCATGCCCGTTGACGGCTCGATGAACTATCTCACGCAAAGCATCTGGGGTAACGTGCCCAACACCAATTCCGTCACCTATGCCTTCAACAACAATTCCGGCGCCCGCGCTCTGCAGGATGTCGGCCTCAACGGTCTGAGCGACGAGGAGGAGCGCAACTACGGCGCCTACAAGTCCTTCCTTGACGAGCATACGTCCCAACTGGACAATGCCGACGTCATTGCCCGGCTACAAAACGACCCCGCCTCCGACAACTACCACTACTATCGCGGCAGCGACTACGACCAGCAGCGCCTCGGCATTCGTGACCGCTACAAACGCGTCAACCTGCCTCAGGGCAACTCGCCCGACGCCTCTTCTTCACCGGAGAGCTATGAGACATCGTGGAAGACCACGCCCGATGTGGAGGACATCAACCGCGACTACACCCTCAACGAGACGGAGCGCTATGCAGAGTACGCCGTAGAGATTAAGCCCTCCACTCTGCGTATGGGCGGAAGTAAATATGTTACGGATGTTCGCGAAGCCACCGAACGCCTGCGCAACGGACAGACGGAAACCATTCGCTGGTATCTCATGCGTGTGCCTATCAGGGACGAAGAACGCAAGAGCATCAATAATTTCAACGACTTCTCTTCCGTACGCTTCATCCGCATGTATCTTACCGGATTCCCCAAGCCGGTCATCCTGCGTATGGGCACATTAGACTTTGTACACGGCGACTGGCGTCAATACAACGGAGCACTTTTCCCCAACGCTGCATCCGGCACTTCGGGTGAGATGACGGTCTATTCCGTCAACATCGACGAGAACGGCGAGAAGACGCCCGTCAACTACGTCTTGCCTCCCGGGATCTCACGCGTCACAGATCCCTCGCAGAGCCAATTGGTGGAAAACAACGAACAGTCACTCGCGCTCAATGTGACACGCCTGGAACCCGGCGATGCCAAAGCCATTTACAAAAACTGCAAGTTCGACATGCGCAAGTACAAGCACATACAGATGTTTTGTCATGCCAATGCACTTGAGGGCGATGACTCCAACCTGCAAAGCGGCGACATCACCGTCTTCATGCGTCTGGGCAGCGACTATCAATCCAACTACTACGAATATGAAGTGCCTCTGGAAGTGACACCCGCCTGGACTGCACGCGGTGTGAAATATGACAACTACAACACCGCCGAACGCCTTATTGTGTGGCCGCAGATCAACATGTTCGACTTCGACCTTTCCCGCCTCACCGAGGTTAAGAAGGAGCGCAACCGCCTCAAATCACTCGGCCAGACATCGTTCACTCACCGTTTTGAGAGTTATGACCCCGACCATCCCAGCAACAAGATTTCCATCATCGGCAGTCCCACCCTGGGCGAGGTGAAGACCATCATGATTGGCGTCCGTAACCGCGGGCGCACGATAAAATCTGCGGAAGTATGGGTCAACGAACTGCGCCTGCAGGAGTTCACCAACGAAGGCGGATGGGCGGCACGCGGCGCACTCAACGTGCAACTCTCCGACATCGGATCCTTCGCCGCCACGGGCCGCGTGGTCACCGCCGGTTTCGGTTCATTGGAACAAACGGCCCAGGAGCGCACCGACGAAAACACCTATCAGTATCAATTCACGGCCTCACTTGATATGGGACGTCTTCTTCCCGAGAAGGCGCGAGTCACGTTCCCCTTCTATTACTCATACGGTAAGAACATCGTCCGCCCCAAATACAACACGCTCGACAGCGACCTGCTCCTCGAGGATGCCCTTGATGCCCTGCAGACACAGCATGAGAAAGACTCTCTCTATGATCTCGTCACACGCCGCGAGGTCACAAAAAACCTGTCCATCTCCGGTGCCAAAGTCAACATCAAGTCGCGCAAGCACCCCATGCCCTACGACCCGGCCAACTTCACCTTCAACTACGCCCAGTCTTCCACGGAGCGCACCGGCGAGACCACCGTTTACGAATACGACCGCAGCTGGAAGGGCGGTCTGAACTACTCCTGGACCCCCAATTGGAAAAGCTGGGAACCGTTCAAAAACATCAAGTCCAAGTCGAAATGGATGGACATCATCAAGGACCAGAACATCGCCTTCTGCCCCCAGAGCATCACCTTCGCCACCGACATCTCACGCACCTATTGGGAGTTGCAGGAGCGCGACCTCGATGATTTGGAGAACTCCTCCAGCATCCCCGTCACCTTCTCCTCCACCTTCCTTTGGAACCGCTCCTTCTCCCTCAAGTGGGACATCTTCAAGGCGCTTCACTTCTCCTTCCAAAGCGCCACTCAGGCCGAAATTGAGGGCGCACAGCAGATCAAGGCCATCAATCCCGACCTGTATCCCGACGACTACGAGCGATGGAAGGACAGCATCAAGATTTCCTTGCGACAGTTCGGCCGTCCCCTGACCTACGGGCAGCAGGTGTCACTCTCCTACAAGCTCCCCATCCACCGCATCCCCATATTCGACTGGATCACGGCCGACGGCACCTATTCAAGCAACTACTCCTGGAAGCGCGGCACCGACGACGCCAACGGCAACACGCTGGGGCACACCATCGGCACGCAGCGCACCGTCAACGTCAACGGCAAGTTCGCCATGGAGACACTCTACAACCATTCCGATTTTCTTAAGGAAGTCAACAAGAAATTCTCCGCCAGCAATGTGAAGAACGAGGCCAACAAGAAGAAGACGGCCAAAAAGCGCGACAACGACATCAAGAAGGCGCGCAAGATTGCTGACGAGCAGGCACGTGTCGCCGCCGAAGCGGAAAGCAAGAAGACCGGTATCCCCGTTGACTCCATTCTCCGCCGCAACGCACAGGCCCAGACCCGCAACACGCCCCAAAACAACAGCAGCAGCGAATCTGCCAAGCGATCCTCCAAGCGGGGCTTCGTGCAGGAGGTGGCACTGAAGCCCGACACCACCATCGAGATCTCCCACGGGCAAAAGTCCAAGCGACTCATCGTGAAAGCTTTGGACTCCAAAGGACGTCAGGTGAAGGTGCGCTTCAAGAAGATTGACGAAAACAAGATTGCCTTGCGCACGGACGCCGACGACACCGCCAAGATTCGCCTCAACGTGGTGGCCAAGCAACCGCGCGAGGAGCAGAGTTGGTACAAATGGGCCCAAGCCGGCACCCGCTTCCTCATGATGCTGCGCAACGTCTCCGTGTCCTACCGCAACACGTATAACCTCAACGTGCCGGGCTTCAAGGAGTCTGTCGGCGCCCTCCTCGGTCAGAACACCACCGACTTCGGCCTCACCCCCGGCATCGGCTTCGGCCTGGGCCTCGTGGACGACAGCTACATCGACCGCGCCCGCGAACGCGGCTGGCTCATGGGCGACACCGCACTCTCCACACCCGCCACTTCAGCCACCACGCAGGACATACAGATTAAGGCGACGCTCGAGCCGTTCACCGACCTGAAGATAGACCTTAATATGTCGCACACGCGCAACGACAGCAAGAGCATCCAATACATGTTCCCCAACCGCCCGCCATCGCTCTCGGGCTCGTTCAACATGACCACCATCACCATTTCCACAGCCTTCTCCTCGATGGGCACTGCCGACAACGGATATTCAAGTGCTGTCTTCGACCGTTTTCTGAACAACCTCAACGTCATGCAGCAGCGCGTCCAGCAGCGCTACGAAGGCACCTACTATCCCATCGGCATGCCGGGCCACAGCGGCAGATACGACGCCTCGAAGACGCCCGTCAGCCGCTATTCCGCCGACGTCATGATTCCTGCTTTCCTGGCAGCCTACCAGGGACGGGATGCCAGCACCTCCAGCACAGATATCTTCCCCAACCTGTTCAGGATGCTGCCCAACTGGAACCTCTCCTACAAAGGTTTGGGCAACCTGCCCTGGGTGCGCGACCATTTCAAGAGCGTCACGCTGACCCACGGCTACAAGAGCATCTACAGCATCGGGTCCTACAACTCCTACAGCAACTACATCCAGGCCATCGGCGGCAACGACATGGGCTATGCCGGAACGGCCGCAGCGGGCGTTTACACGGCTTCCTCCGTGTACGACATCTCCACCGTGTCCATCAACGAGACCTTCTCTCCCCTCGTGGGCCTCAACCTCACGTTCAACAACAACATGACGCTGAAGGCCGAATATAAGACCGCGCGCGTATCTACCTTATCTATTACCTCCGCACAAATCAACGAGACCAGCAGCAAGGACTTCGTCATCGGCTGGGGATGGAAGATTAACGACTTCCGCCTCTCCTCCCTCTTCGGGGGCGGCAAGGCGTCGAAACAGGCAGCCAAGAGCAACCGCAACCGACGCGGCAAAAGCGCATCCTCGCGCAACACGTCAGGTTCGTCCCGCAACGATGCCTCCTCCTCGTCATCTTCATCTTCCTCTTCCAAGAAAGCGTTTGCCCACGACCTGAGCCTGCGCTTCGACTTTTCGCTGCGCGACCAGTCGGCCATCCGCCGCGACATCCAGTCGGGCCTCTGCGAGGCCACCAGCGGTCAGCTGGCCATCAAGACCTCTGCACGCATCGACTACACCATGTCGCGCTACATCACCATGAGCATCTACTACGACCGCCAGCGCTCCAAGCCCCTGCTGTCTTCCCAGTCGTATCCCACCGTCACCCAGGACTTCGGCATGACGATGAAGGTGTCCCTCACGCGGTAAGCTGCTTGCGTGAAAAACAAAAAGGCCGTCGGAGCAATCCGACGGTCTGCTTTTTTGTATAAAAAAGTGTAGAAAATGTAAAAAATCTGGGCGTTGGAGACATTTTTTTGGAAAAAAGATATTTTTTTTGATATATTTTTGGCGGTTACGCGCACTTTACATATTTTTGCTCCCAAACTCAAAGGTTTGTGTCATGAAACAATTACGACAGAAAACGTTTATCGCTCTTTTCCTGTCGTTGATCAGCGTTGTCTGTTTTGCTGTCGACGACTTCACCGTAGAGCGTGCTGTGAACCTGAGCCAGCTGGACTCGTGGACCGACATCAGCCAGTTCCAATGGGAGGAGATCAATAACGGCATACAGGACAATAGCGCCGAGATGGATGCCCTCAAGGAGGTCTTCCGCGACCCCGCTCCGAAGGACACCGTGGGCTTCTACAAGCAGATCTACGACGCCCGCGACAACCAGTAT